>NZ_CAJMXG010000179.1:0-6308 GCF_905219725.1 Oscillibacter sp. CU971 | reverse complement strand
ACGGACGGGGGTAAGGGGGGGAGGCCGCTTTGCTTCGCTTGCGGCGGCGGTTGTGGGATTTGTAGAAAATTCCTTGTGTAAAATAGGCGTTTTATGGAATTTGGCGGAGGGCGCTTGACAAGGTTCACCTTTCCGGATATACTGCGGTCTGTAAATACTGGCTTGTATAAGTTCATGATCGGATGAGCGTTTCTACCAACTGCCGTAACAGTTGACTACAAGTTTTTGGGCCTGGCCCTGAAACTTGTGGTCTTTTTGTTCCGGCGGTTTTTTGTTTTCCCCCGCCGGCGGAGGAAGACCGCCGCTCTCCAATACCAGCGGACGCTTTGTGCGCACATGGCGGCTGCTCATGCGCTTATCCTGCCCGTATGATCTCACGCGGAAACCGCGTATTTGGGAGGTAACGCATGAGCAGTCTTTTTGTGAAAAACGCCTCGGCCATCGTCACCTGTGACGAACAGGATACCGTACTGGAAAACGCCGGTATTCTCATTCGGGACGGGGCCGTGGCCTATATAGGGGCTGAATACCACGAGGCGGACGAGGTCCTGGATGCCTCAGGCTGTATTGTCTATCCGGGGCTTATCAATACCCACCATCATCTCTACCAGACCTTCAGCCGGAACCTGCCCCAGGTGCAGAACATGGAGCTGTTCGACTGGCTGAGGACGCTGTATGAGATCTGGAAGAACCTGGACGGCGATGCAATTTACCACAGCTCCATCGTGGGCATGGGGGAGCTGCTGAAAACCGGCTGCACCACCGTCTTTGACCACCACTACGTCTTCCCCGGCGGGGCCGGGGACCNGCTGGAGGCCCAGTTTGCCGCCGCCGGGGACCTGGGGGTGCGGATGGCCGCCTCCCGGGGGAGCATGGACCTGAGCAAAAAGGACGGCGGCCTGCCTCCCGACAGCGTGGTCCAGACCGTGGATGAAATTCTCCGGGACTGCCGGAGGGCGGTGGAGAAGTACCACGACCCCCGGTCCCTCTCTATGCGGACAGTGGCCCTGGCCCCCTGCTCCCCCTTCAGCGTCTCGGCGGAGCTGCTGCGCCAGTCGGCCATTTTGGCCCGGGATCTGGGGGTGCGGCTTCACACCCACCTGTGTGAGACGAAGGACGAGGAGCGTTACGTCCTGGAAAAGCACGGAAAGCGGCCCCTGGCCTATATGGAGGATCTGGGCTGGGTGGGCCCGGACGTGTGGTATGCCCACGGCATCCACTTCAACGATGAAGAATTGAAGCTGCTGGCGGACACGGGCACGGGCGTCGCCCACTGCCCCATCTCCAACATGAAGCTCTCCTCCGGCGTGTGCCGGCTTCCCGAGATGCTGGAGCTGGGGGTTCCCGTGGGCCTGGCTGTGGACGGCAGCGCCAGCAACGACGGGTCTAATCTTCTGGAAGAGCTTCGCGCGGCCTATCTGCTCCATCGTCTGTGCTCCAGCGAGAAGGCCCCCAGCGGGTACGACCTGCTGAAAATCGCCACCCGGGGCAGCGCCCGGGTGCTGGGCCGGGCGGACATCGGCTCCCTGGAGCCCGGCAAGGCCGGGGATCTGTTTATGATCCGCCGGGACCGGCTGGAGCTGGTGGGGGCGGACCTGGACGTCAAGTCCATGCTTGGCACCGTGGGCTTCAAGGGCCCCGTGGACGCCACGGTGGTGAACGGGCGGGTCGTGGTCAAGGACGGCCGCCTCACCGGCATCGACGAGGNAAAAGCGGTCCGAGAGGCCCGGGCCTGCTGCCAAGCGTATTTGAACCGCTGAGTGTATTTTGAAAATCACTCCGCGGGTCTCCCGCGGAGCTACGGGAGGAACACAGCATGAACGCTGATCGAAAAAACACCCGCGAACAGGACCGGAAAATGGTCTATGAGCTGGACGGCCGTCCCAGCCTCTCCACGGCGGTCCCCCTGGGCCTCCAGCATGTGCTGGCCATGTTTACCTCGAACCTGGCCCCCATCCTCATCATCGCCGGGGTCTGCGGACTCTCCGGCGCGGACACGGTGACCATGGTCCAGTGCGCCATGTTCGTCTCCGGCCTCACCACCTTCATCCAGCTTTATCCCCTGCGCCTTGGAAGCAGGTACCAGGTGGGGGCGCGGCTCCCCATTGTCATGGGCACCTCCTTCACCTTCGTGCCCACCGCCTCCGCCGTGGGCGCGGCGGGCGGCATCGGGGCCGTGCTGGGGGGATGCCTGGCAGGCAGCTTAGTGGAGGTCTTCATGGGCTTCTTCTATAANTACANCCGCCGGTTTTTCCCGCCCCTGGTGGTGGGCTGCACGCTGGTGACCATCGGCGTAAACCTGCTGGGTATCGGCGTGGACTACTTTGCCGGAGGCGCGGGAGCGGCGGACTACGGGGCCTTGAAAAATCTGGCCGCGGCCTCCTTCGTGCTGGTCATCGTCATTCTCNTCCAGCGCTTTGGAAAGGGACTGGCAAAGAACGCCGCCATTCTCATCGGGTTAGTGGCGGGCTACATTCTGGCCGCTGTCCTGGGCATGGTGGACACCGCCCCCATCGCGGACGCGGCCTGGTTCGGCCTGCCCCTGCCGATGCAGTTCCAGCTGACCTTCCAGCCCGCCGCCATTATGAGCTTTGCCGCCCTGTTTGTCACCTCCGGTCTGGAGACCATCGGCAACACCTCCGGCATCACCATGGCGGGCTTTGACCGGGAGGCCACGGAGCGGGAGACCTCCGGCGCCATTTTGGCGGACGCCCTGGGCTCCACCACCGCCGCGCTGTTCAATGCACTGCCCAACACGGCCTTCGGCCAGAACGCGGGCATTGTGGCCATGACGCGGGTGGTGAACCGCTGGTGCATCGCCACCGGGGCCTTCATCCTCATGATTTCCGGCTTCTTCCCCAAGCTGGGGGCCATCTTCTCCGCCATACCCAACGCCGTCCTGGGCGGGGCCATCATCACGGTTTTCGGGATGATTCTGATCAACGGCATCAAAATGATTGCCAAGGCGGGCTTCAGTGAGCGGAACATCCTGGTCATGGGCCTGACCTTCGTCTTCGGCATCGGCGTGCCCGCCCACCCGGAGGCCGTGGCCCAGCTCCCCGGCTTCATCCGCTTCATCTTCAACGACGCGGTAACGGCGACCTGCATCGTGGCCCTCATCGCCAACGTCCTTTTCTCCATGAAGGACGCGGCGGACATTGAAAAGGCCAGGGAGGCCATGCTGGGCTGAGGCCCGCAAAAAGCGGCNTGAGGGAGGCGATCCTCCCTCAGGCCGTTTCCGCCTCCCACTTGTCCATCCTCGCCAGGAAGAAGGCCAGGCCAAACCCGGCGGCGGCGCAGAGGGCGGCGAGGGCCATCTCCCCCGCTCCGGTGTACTCCGCGGGAATGATCACCAGGGTGGAGGCGATCACAAAGCCCAAAATCCCGTGGAAGGCCACGGCGTAGTGCCGCCGGAAGAACCAGGTCACCAGCCGGGCCAGCAGGGCGATGGTGAGAAACATCCCCGGCAGGGCGGCGGCGAGGACCAAAAAGTCCAGCCGCGCCAGCCCCTCCAGCATGGGCCGGTAGAGCCCCAGGGCCATCATGACGGAGGAGGAGGTCATGCCGGGGATGACCACCCCCATGCCCCACAGGGCGCCGCAGAAGTTGTACCACCAGAAATTCGGCTCCACCTGGACGTGGACCACCCGGCTGACGTAGAAAAGCCCCGCGAACACCGCCGCCGCGCAGAGGAGGAAGCTCCCCCAGGCGGAGGCGGAGCGGCCCTCCTTCCCCGCCTCCCGGAAGAGGGAGGGGGCCGTCCCCGCGATGAGGCCGATGAACAGCCAATAGGTCACCGCGTCGGAGAGGGTCATGGCGGCGGCGACGCCCTTTGCCACACCCAGAAAGCCCGCCGCCCACCCCAGGCACAGGGGGATCAGCATCCGCCAGTACCGGGGAACCGCCTTCCGCGGCCGGGTCAGCACCTCCATAAAGGGCCGGTAGATGCCGAACACCACCGCCAGCACCCCGCCGGAGACCCCCGGCAGAATGGCCCCCGCGCCAATCAGCGCGCCGCAGAGGAAGTCCCGGAGCCAGTGGGCCCGCCGCCGCTTCCGCTCGTCCATCCTCTCTGTCCCCCCCTCTCTGAACGCCTGAAATCTCATCGGAACATAATAGCAGTTTTGCCGGAGACTTGCAATCCGATTCTTGTTTTCCAGGCAAAATTTCTCCCGGTTTTCCAGGGCCTTTGTGGATTCCGCCGATAATTTCAAGGGGACGGAAGGAGTTTTCTGTGCCCTTCGCCGTTGACAGCGCCGGGCAAACCGTGTAAACTACAAAGCACTTCAACAATTGAAAACCGCAAAGACGATGAAGAGAAGAGTACGCCGGATGAACCGTCAAAGAGAGCCCCGAGAGGTGAAAAGGGGCACGGAGGGACCGGCCGAACATGGTCTTGGAGTTGCGCCGCCGACTGNCCCAGGGGCATAGGCCGCGACGGGAGCGCCCGTGACAGCGCAGGAGTGTGCTGGCACTCTGCAAGGCCGCCTCCGCGAGGGGGTGCGCGAATCAAGGTGGTACCACGGCGCAGTTTTGCGCTCGTCCTTGAAGCTGAACGCTTCAAGGACTTTTTTGTTTTCCTGTGAGTTTTCCGTAAAGGAGCATTGCAATCGTGAGCGAATCCATTATCCAAATCCGGCGTCTGACCAAAAATTTCGGCGGCGGGCCCAACGAGGTCCATGCCCTGAACGACATCAGCCTGGACATTCAGCCGGGGGAGATCTTCGGCATCATCGGCCTCTCCGGCGCGGGGAAATCCACCCTGGTCCGGTGCATGAACCTTCTGGAACGGCCCACCTCCGGCACCGTCCTGGTGGACGGGAAGGACATGACCGCCCTTTCGGAAAAGGAGCTCCGGCTCCAGCGGCGGAAAATCACCATGATTTTTCAAGGCTTCAACCTGCTGATGCAGCGGACCTGCCTGAAAAATGTCTGCTTCCCCATGGAGATCGCCGGGGTCCCCAAGGCCCAGGCGGAAAAGCGGGCGGAGGAGCTTCTCGACCTGGTGGGCCTTCAGGACAAGGCGAATGCCTACCCCGCCCAGCTCTCCGGCGGGCAGAAGCAGCGGGTGGCCGTGGCCCGGGCCCTGGCGACGGACCCCAAGGTCCTCCTCTGCGACGAGGCCACCTCCGCCCTGGACCCCACCACCACCGTCTCCATTCTGGAGCTTTTGAAGGACCTCAACGCCAAGCTGGGCGTCACCGTGGNGGTCATCACCCACCAGATGAGCGTCATTGAGGCCATCTGCTCCCGGGTGGCCATCCTGGACGGCGGCAGCGTCGCCGAGCTGGGGCCGGTGCAGGACATCTTCTCCAATCCCTCCACCGACGCCGCCCGGCGGCTGGTGTACCCCGGCGGAGCCAGCGTCTCCCAGTACCCCGTGGGTACCCGGGCCGCCCGGGTCTCCTNCAACGGCGGCACGGTGAACCAGCCCCTGATTGCCTCCCTTGCCATCGACTGCGGGGTGANGGTCAGCATCCTGGGGGCGGACACCCGCAGCGTAGGCGGCAGGGCCACGGGGACCATGCTGCTGAGCCTCCCCGACGATCCCAACGNGGCCGCCAAGGCCCTGAGCTATATCCGTTCCCAGCCTTACATTACCGTGGAGGAGGTGGAGTACCGTGGCTGAGATTTTCACCGCCGCCTTTTGGGCGGAGTACGGCGGCATTTTGGCCGAGGGCGTCTGGGACACCCTGCTGATGACGGGCCTTTCCACCCTGCTGGCCTATCTCATCGGCCTGCCCATGGGCGTGGTTATGATTCTCACCCAGCCCCACGGCATCCGCCCGAACCGGGCCGTCAACGCGGTTTTGGGCTGGGTCATCAACATCGGCCGGTCCCTGCCCTTCATCATTTTGATGATTGCCCTGTTCCCCTTTACCAAGCTGGTGGTGGGCACGAAAATCGGCATCAAGGGCGCCGTGGTGCCCCTGGTGGTTTCCGCCGCCCCCTTCATCGCCCGGATGGTGGAAACCGCCCTCAGCGAGGTGGACGCGGGCGTCATTGAGGCGGCCCAGTCCATGGGGGCCTCCACCTTCCAGATTGTGTGGAAGGTCTACCTGCCGGAGGCAAAGCCCTCCTTGATTCTGGGGGGGTCTGTGGTCCTCATCGCCATTGTGGGCTACACCGCCATGGCGGGCATCATGGGGGCCGGAGGGCTGGGGGATCTGGCCATCCGGTACGGGCACCAGCGGCACGTCCCCTCGGTGATGTGGGTTACGGTGATTTTCCTCATCATTTTGGTCCAAGTCGTTCAATCCGTTTTCAGCCGCCTGTCGGTGCGCATCGACAAGCGTTTGAAATAAGGG
>NZ_CAJMXG010000178.1:0-6317 GCF_905219725.1 Oscillibacter sp. CU971 | reverse complement strand
GCGTCTCCCCCAGCCGCCCGGCCAAGGGGCCGGAGACGATGGTCAATTCCCGTTCCATAGCACCCTCCTGCCGTCAGGAAATTTCATGAAGGGCCCGCTCCGTCTCCCTGAGGCGGTCAAACAGGGCGTCCGGCAGCTCCAGGGTTTCCAGCTCCAGGCCGTAAGGCGTGAAGCGGTTTTTGCACCCGAACCACACGCCCCCCAGGGGCACCGAGGAGCAATGCCACTCCCCCCGCAGAGCCAGGAGAAGCTGCATGGCCCCGGAGGAGATGGCGGGGGCCACATAGGGCTTGAAGCCCAGGTCACGGATGCGGAGATTGGCCTCCAGCGTCAGCTGGGTCAGCTCCCGGGATAATGCGTCGTCGTAGTGCTCCACAGAGTTGGCGACGACGAGGCCCTGCCCGTGGGGGCCGAAGGTCCGGCCCTGGGTGAGGAAGGAGGCGAAGCGGGGGTCCCGCCTGGCAAAGTACGCCGCCCGGGCGTTCATCACCCCCAGGCCGAAGCCCTGGATCTGCTCGGGAAGGAGGCCCAGGTGGTCCAATTCTCCGCCGGGGCCGGTGTTGGAGGCCCGCCACACCGCCCGGCACAAGGGGTCCACCGGGTCGCTGAGGACGATGAAGAGGCCCCGGAAGCCCGCCTCCCGGGCCTGCCGGGCGAAGGACTCCGCCAGGGGGCGGTTGGCCTCCAGCTGGGCCATGCGCACATCCTCCACGGCGCTGCCCACGGGGGGGATGGCCTTGGCTGCGGCAAAGAGGAACACGTCGCAGTCGAAGAGCCCCTTCGGCCCTACAGCTTCCACCTCCGGCAGGGCCTCATAGTCCCAGGGCCAGGCGATTTGTCCCATTTCCGTTACCCAGCGAGCCACGGTGTTTTCGTTCAGGTCGCAGATGCCAACGGCGGAAATCACGTCCCCGCCCAGCAGCTTCAGGGCCAGGAGCAGGGCGGACCCCACGTCCCCCACGGCCAGGAGGTGGACCCGCTTCTTCCCGGGCCTGGGGGTCACGAAGTCCAGGGCCACCTCGTGCCGGGGATGGAGCGCGTTGACGGCGGTGAGCCGCCCCGCCGCCAGGGCGGCGCGCTGCTTTTCCGTCAGGGCCGGAGCCTCCCCCAGCCGCCGGGGGTCCAGCCAGGCGGCGCCCGCCGCTTCCCCGCTGAGCTGCCGGGGGTCCGTCACCCTCCAGGCGGCGGGCTCCAGGGCGGGATCACGTTCCGATTTGTATAAAAAGCGTTCCGTTATACCTATAGTATCTCTCATCATTTCAGAAGCTCCCGCATCCGGTCCAGCTGCCTCAGGTCGCTTTCCAGGCACACGGAGGCGGAGAGGTTGGGGTCATAGCGCAGGGCGGCCCCCTTGTCGGGGCTCAGGGGCAGGATCACCGCCTCGCTGAGCCGGGAGAGGGTCAGGTTCCGGGAGAAGCGCTCCCGATAGGCCCGTTCCAGGGCCAGCAGGATCTCCCGGCTGTTTTCAATGCAGGTCCGGGAGAAGCGGAATACCGCCTCCCGTCCGCAGCTGCGGTAGAACCGGGGGAAGGCGTAGGGCAGAATCAGGTTCACCGCCGGGGTCAGCCCGGGGACGGAGACCATGCCCTTGTCCACGGCGTCCCCGCCGATGAAGGGATACATGGTGGACTCCACAAACCAGGCCCGGAGGTCCGGGACGAAGTAGACGCTGTCCACCTTCCGCCCCCGGGCGGCCATCAAATCCCGGCCCCTGCCGGAGAGGAGGCCCACAACGCACCGGTCAATGTCCAGCTCCTCCCGCCGGAAGAGGGGGTCCAGGACGTTCATGCGGTTGCCGGTGTGGAGCAGGTCATCCNCCAGCATGACGGGGCGGCGGAAGGAGCGGATGGTCCGGATCTGGCTTTCCAGGGGGGCGTAGCCCGGGAAGGGGGCGATGGAGAAGGAATGGAGGTCCGGGGCGAAGACCTTGTCGGTGTGGATGGTTTTCGTCACGGTGTTTGGCACGGCGTTGCCCCGGAGAATCTTGCCGAAGGGCACGCACATCTTGGGCCCCAGCACCCGGGGGGTCTTGGGCTCGGCGGGGACGCCGTTTTCCTCCGTCAGCTTTCGGACCAGGCGGTGGTAGATGACCTCGGCGTTGAGGGACAGCACCAGCGTTCCGGGATAGAGGCCGCACACCGCCTCCTGAAGGCGGAGGTGGGCCGCCCCCATGGCCGCGAGCACCTGCTTATCCGAGGCGAAGGGCTCTTTCAGCGTGGTGGAGATGTTCTGCACCAGCACCGCCGGGGACCGCATGTCCACCAGCAGCAGCGGCTCCGGCGTTTCCAGGTCCGCCGGGACGAAGCCCTGGCGGCAAAGCATCTCCCGGCCCGCCGGGTCCAACCGGCCCCACCAGACGGCGTAGCCGCAGTCGTCCTCCGCCGCGCGGGTCAGCACCTCCGTCAAAAGGAGCTGGCCCGCGTCGTAGTTCCCCCCGGGGGCCTTGACGGTCCAAAGGCCCGTCAGAAGCTGAAGCCGCCCCGCCGTCCGGGTGCGGACAACGTTGGCCAGCTCCTCGCTGCCGAAGGCGTTGTACAGCTCCCCGGAGTTGAGGATGCGGGTGGTGAGAAAGCCCAGAATCCGGGGCCGGGGCCCGGAGGCCCGGAGGAGGAAGACGCTGTCCCGCGGGTCCGGGGGCGGCAGGGGGCCCAGGGCCTCCTCCAGCTCCGCCCACAGCGCCGGGCCCGGGGAGGCGATGCGGTCGAAGTCCAGAAGGCTTGCCCGGACCAGCTGCTTATACTGGGGTTCCCGGAGGTAGAGGCCGTTCCGGTAGATGAGGTCCTGCACCGTGGGGTCCACCAGGTTGGACACGTCCCGGCCCAGGTCGATGTTCTCCCGGATGCGGGTGGAGCTGATGTCCTCCAGGTGGGTGGGCAGCTGGAGCTGGACCACCCGGCCGCGGATAGCGGAGAGGTCCGCCTCGATCTCCCGGCCCTCCGCGTCGCTGGAGCGGCGGAAGACAATGTGGTTCAGGGAGTGGACGGAACCCTCGCTGGGGGGGGCCTTATAGGAAGAGGCATTGGCCACCACGTCGGAGCCCACCACCAGATAGAGGTCCCGGCCCGCGAAGACCTGCCGCAGGCGGAGGAGATCCTCCGGCGTGGCCAGGTTCACGGGGATGTCGTGGGGGAAGAGGTACACATCGAACTCGTCCGCCACGGACATGCTGACAATCTGCCGCCGGATGAGGGAGGGCTGGGCCTTCTTGGACCAGGAGAACTCGTCCACGGCCAGGTAGACCTCCATCCCCAGGTCCCGGATGGCGGTGACGATGCCCTTGTGGGAGAGGGAGAAGGGGTCGAAGGTGCCGGGGAAGAAGGCGGCGGCCTTGTCCCGCCACTCGAAGCGGAAGGGCCCGCTCTCAATGCGGTGCCTCACGGCGAAGCGGTAAATGTGGGACAGGGCGGCGGCGGTGTGGAAGAAGGTCAGCTCGCCCCCCGGCTGCTCACCGATGAGGAAGAGGAGCTTTTTCGCAACCAAGGTGAAAAGGCCGGTCTTGTCCTGATAGCACAGGAAGGGGGAGGCGAACAGCCCCTCGCCCAAAACCCGCAGGGCCTCCTGCCGCACCGGCTCCATGCAGGAGGCCAGGCCCTTGAGAAGCAGGCCCGCCAGCGTCCGGCGGCGGCGCTCCAGGGCCTCCTCCGGCTCGTGGAAGCGCTTTGCGTAGACCCGGTAGTGCTCCAGCAGGGACCCCACGGTCCCCAGGGCCCCGGCGGCCACGCTGGCGCTGGAGGAGGAGAGGAAGCGGAGAAGCTCGCCCAAAATCTCGTCCAGCTCCCGGGGGGTGAGCCACAGGAGGAACTGGCCCAGGTACGGGGGAATGTACTGGGAGATCTCCGACTGGCCGGTTTCCAGGGCCTCGCACAGCTCCACGGCCACCTCGTTGCGCCGTGGGGGCGTCAGCATGGGGGCCACGNCCAGCAGGGCGCTGCCCGCAAGGCGCCGGACCACCACGTTTTCGCTGACCTTCATGAGGTTGGAGAAGTGGGCGGCGATATGGAGGGCGGCTTCCCCCTCCCCCCGCCGGGCCTGGTCCAGCAGGTACTCCACGCCCACGGCCTTCAAAACCCAGGGCGTGGCGGTTTTCAGGTTGTCCAGGAACACGCCGCCCGCGGCCTCCCCCTGGTCCAGCAGGGCCAGAAGACCGGATACGTCCAGCCCCAGCAGCTTCCCCAGCCGGGACTGGAGGTAGAGCAGGGGGACGGAGGCGGAGCAGTCCGCCGCCTCCACCGCCCGGGCCACGGCCTTTCGCTGGGGGGAATCCTCCTCCAGCACCGGAAGAAGCCGGCGGCCCAGGCGCATGGCGGCGGCCTTCTGGGGGGCCTCCCCGGTTTCCAGCCACCAGGCGGCGTAGTCCGCCAAATGGGCGGCGTCCCGGGGGGAAATCCGCTCCATAGGCAGATTCAGCGCCGTGTTCATCAGAGCGAAGGCCCCTTCCGCGTCTTCGGCGGCGGGGTTTTGGTAGTGGCGGAAAAGAAGCTCGGAAAAGCGGGGGAAGTCCCGGTCCGAGCAGCCGCCCAGCAAGGCGTCCGCCGCCGTCTTGGCCTGGTAGCGGATCATGCTGATCTGCCGGGGGGTCAGGCGGCGGTCCGGGTGAATGAGCTTTTCCAGGTACTCCGCCCAAAGCTCAAAGGGCCGGTCCTCCTGGGGGCTGGGGGCCGCGCCCTGGGGCAGCTCCTTGCGGTAGCCGGAGAGGAACTTGGAGAGAATCCGCCCCATCAGCCCCGCCGCCTGGCGGCGGATGTCCCCGTCGGGCTGGAGCAGCAGCTCATAGAGGAATTCCAGGGTCTGCTCCTTCTGCTCCACGGTCCAGTAGNTGAAGTACTCCCGGAAGACGGACACATAGGCCCGGATGCGCCCCGGGTCCTTCTCGCCCCGCGCCGCCTCCAGGGTGCCCACGAACAGCCGCTCCCGGCTCAGACGGTGCATGAGGCGGATGTTGTGGTCCACCGCCGTTTGCCGCAGGCCCAGGACCACCTCGTCCTCGTCCATCAGNGAGGGGTCCTTCCGGGGCAGNAGCGGGCCCCCGGCGGTTTCCAGGGTCACGTCCGCGCCGAAGCTTTGGAGATAGCTCTCGAAATCCCGGAGCTTCACGTATACATACTCGTACCGCCGCCGCTTGGCGGCGTCCACGTTGTCCAGCTTGGAGAGGATCACGTCAAAGGCGTCCGCCAGGGAGAAGAGCTTTGCCGTCTCCCCGCCGCCGGGGAGGCGCTCCTGCTTCACCCGGAAGTCGGCGTAGACCAGAACCAGCGACTCGGAGGAAAGGTTTTCCAGCTCCAGGTCCCAGACGGAGTGGTTCGCGGCGATGCGCCCGAGGGCCCCCAGGCCCCTCCAGGAAAACCACTGGTCCGTGTAGTAATAGTGGAGGTAGGGCACCCGCTCCCCGGGCCTGCAGCCAAACTTTCNGATGTCGTGGCCCGCGGCGGCGGCGGAGATGAGCCCCAGGTCGATCTTCCCGCCCCCGGCCTTAAAGGCCCGGGAGACCGTCATGGACACATGGTGGACCCCGGCGATGTGCTCGNAGGTGCGGAAGGGGGTCACCTCCCGGCCCAGGCGGAGGAGCTCGTAGACATACTCCTCCCGCCAGCGGCGGAGGAATTGGCGGTAGTCCGCCGCCACGGCACTGGATTTCAATTCCTCTTCCGTGCAGAAGGCGAAGTCCAGCCAGAAGTCAAAGGGCAGGGCCTCCCGCTCCGCGTCGAAGAGGGTCCGCAGGAATTGAAGGAAGCACAGGGCCCCGTCCCGCTGGGCGGGNGTGTGGTCCGGGTCCGCCTGGGGATAGAGAAGGGAGACCGCCGTCCGGTAGGCGCAAAGGGCCCAGCCCTCCCCCGGCTCCGGGGCCAGGCCGTCCAGAACGGGGCGGAAGGCCCCCAGGGCCTTTTCACAGGAAATCCGCTCCTCGATGGGCGCCAGGGGGGCCAGCAGGGCGGGCCAGTCCAGGTCCTCAAACAGGGCCTCCGCCCGGGGGCGGGCCAGCTTTTGCAAAAACGCCTCCTCTTGAAAGGCGCGGGTCAGGTTCAGGCAGAGCTGTTCCATGGGTTCCTCCGTTCCGCCCGGAGAGGGCCGGTGGTTTTTGATAGGGACAGTATACCGCAGTTGACCGCCGGGGGGAANGGGGAAAGGAAAAAAAGCCGCCTCCCGGCCAGGAGGCGGAACGGAAACTGCCGGAGGGACTATTGTTCCGGGGACCCGGCGTCCTCTCCCTGGGAGATATTATTTTCGAGCTCAAAGCTCGGAAATAAGAAGCTGTACCAATAGGCTAAAACCGCTTGAGTAAAGTGCTGAAAGCAGCAATGGTGCAAACAGCTTGTGCA
>NZ_CAJMXG010000177.1:0-6364 GCF_905219725.1 Oscillibacter sp. CU971 | reverse complement strand
GCCCGCCGCCCCGGAAAAACGGGAGCGCCCCGAGCGCAGGGAGCGTCTCCCCCGGGAGAAGAAGGAACGCCCGGAGAAAAAAGAGCGTCCCGCCCCCAGGCCGGAGCCCCTTCAGGAGGAGCCGCCGGTTTCCCTGGGCGAGGAGGTGGACGATGAGAAGGCCGCGGCCATCAAGGCCTTCCTCAAGGGCCTTCTGGAGCACATGGACAGCGCCGCCGGGGTGAAGGTTTACCTTCCCGAGAAGGGCCGCTACAAGGTCATCCTGGAGGGCCAGGGCCTTGGGTCCCTGATCGGCCGCCGGGGCGAGACCCTGGACGCGATCCAGCAGCTGACCAGCTATGCCGTGAACCGGGGCGGCGGGCCCCGGGTCCGCATCCACCTGGACGCGGAGAACTACCGGGCCAAGCGGGAGCAGAGCCTCCAGCACCTGGCCCGGAAGGTGGCGGGCAAGGTGGTCCGCTACNGCNGCANCGTCACGCTGGAGCCCATGAACGCCTATGAGCGGCATGTGATCCACACGGCCCTCCAGGATTTCGAGGGCGTGACCACCTACTCCACCGGNGCGGAACCCAACCGCCGGGTGGTGGTGGCTCCGGACCGGGGCGAGAGGCATTGAAAAAAGAGAGGCCNGCCTGACGGNTNGCCTCTCTTCTTANTTCTCCCGCAGCCGCCGANTGTTATGAAAGGCGTTTTCGATGGGCTGCGCATGNTCGCCGTCTTCCANAACTTAACTGGAGGCCGGGCCNGAAATTGTAAGAAATTCGTAAGGATTTTGTCAAGCCGTTCGTAAGATTTTTCTGTTACNCTGAGGGAAACCCAGGCGCTGTCCCGTATAGGGAAGCAGCGGGACGCCGCCGAAGGAAAAAGGAGACGATTTTATGAAACGCGCATGGATTTCCCTGACCCTGGTCCTCTGCCTGCTTTTAAGCGCCTGCGCCGCCCCGGCGGCGGAGCCGGAGGGCAAATGGGACCCGGCCCTGAAAAACGCCCTGGGTCTGACCCCGGAGCAGCGGCTGGAGGACTACGACTACTTTGTGAAAACCCTGAAGGACAGCTATCTCTGCCTAGGCGTTCACGACCGGGAGAACCCGGAGGACCCGGCGGAGGAGGTCTTTGCGGATTACCGGAAGACGATTCTCGAAAACGACAGCGACCAGGCCTTCTACTCCGCCGTTTACAGCTCCCTCTACCGCCTGGGGCCCTATGGGCACCTCTGGATCATCGAGCCGGAGGACTACCGGGGGATGCTGGACTGGTGCCGGANGGAGGNCACCGCCGGCCGGGAGCGGTGGAAGGAGCTTATCGAGGCCTCGGAGGAATCCTACAAAACGCTGCAAGCCTATCTGGACGCACTGGGAGACGAGGGCGGCGGCTCCTGGAGCGGCGGCGAGGCGGGGGAGAACCTTCACACCCTCCTGCTGCCGGATGCGGGAGTCGCCTATTTGAAGGTGGACAGCTTCCTGGTGGACTATGACCCGGACTACCAAAAAGAGGCCCAGGCTATCCGGGACTTCTACGACGCCGCCGGGGACTGCACGGACCTCATCATCGACCTGACGGACANCAGCGGCGGAAACGAGGGCTACTGGCAGGACCTGCTGACGGCTCCGCTGGCGGACGAACCCCTGTCCTGCACGAACTACGCCCTGCTGGCGGACAGCNANAACNACCGGCCTTACATCGACAATGTATTCGCCCCCTCGGACCTGCATCCCATCGCGGAGCTGCCGGNGCTGCCCAAGCTGGAGCGGCAGGGCCTGGAGGCCGCCACTCATTTTGTGGAGAGCACCCTCCGGGTGGAACCGGCAGCAAAGCGGGCGGCGTTCCATGGCCGGGTGTGGCTGCTGGTGGGGCCCATGGTCTACTCCGCCAGCGAGTCGTTCGCGGTGTTCTGCCAGACAACAGGCTTTGCCACCCTGGTGGGAAGCCGGACCGGCGGGGACGGCATCGGGGCCCTGGATCCNGTGATGATGCGCCTGCCCAACAGCGGCATTTTAATCCAGTACACGATGATGTACGGCCTGAACCCGGACGGCAGCAGCAGCGAGGAGGCGGGCACCACGCCGGACATCCTCTCCCCGGCGGGAGAGCCGGCGTTGGTGACGGCCCTTCGGGCTGTCCAGGCGGCCCGGGGATAGGGGGAACAGCCCCTGCCTCCCGCTGGGGAGAGGCGGCGGCGGATTCATGCCCTTCGTTAAAAATTGACAGTCTGAAAAGATCCACAGAAGGGCTCCGCCCGGCAAAAGCCGGCCGGAGCCCTTCTTCCCGCGTCCTCACTTTGCCCGCAGCCGCTCCACGGCGGCCTCCTCCGGCGTGACGTTCACCGTGCGGCAGGTCGTGTAAATCACCATGCCCGGCCGCCCTCCGGCGGGCTTTTTCACGTTCCGGACCTCCGTGTAGTCCACCGGCACGNTTCCGCTCTCCCGGGCCTGGGAGAACCAGGCGGCAACCATGGCCGCCTCGGCAATATCCTCCTCCGACGGGGTTCGCCCGGCGCAGCGGAGGATGACGTGGGAGCCGTGGATCTTCTGGGTGTGGAGCCAGAGGTCCCGGCGGTCCGCGTCCTTCAAGGTCAGCTTGTCGTTCTGGCGGTTGTTCCGGCCCGCCAGCACCCGGAGGCCCGAGGAGGTGCAAAACTCCCAGGGGGCGGCGGGGCGGGATTTTTCCTTTTTCCCCCTGCCCTGCTTTTTGAGGAAACCCGCCTCCCGGAGCTCGGCGCGGATGTCCAGGTAGTCTGCCTCCGTCTCCGCCTGGGCGATTTCCGCCAGGACGCTTTCCAGGTACTCCAAATCCCGCCGGGCCAGGTCCATCTGCTCCCGGAGGTATTTCTCCGCCGTCTTGGCCTTGGCGTAGCGCTTGTAGTACTTGGCGGCGTTCTGCTGGGGGGTCAGCAGGGGGTCCAGGGGGATAGACGCCGGGGCGCCCGCCTCGTAGTAGTTCTCGCACTCCAGCCGGGCCTGGCCCCGCTCCATCCGGTAGAGGTTGGCGGTGATCAGATCCCCCTGTACCCGGAGCTTGTCCCGGTCTTGGGTGGCCGCGTACTCCTTTTCCTGGAGGGCCAGCTTCCGCCGGAGACGGTCCCGGGCCGTCGAGGCCGCCCGGAGGAGGTCCGCCCCCCGCTGGCGGGCCCGCTCCTGCTTTTCCCGGGCCTCATAGAAGGTGTNCAGCAGGGCGGAAAAGCTGGGATAGGCCACACACTCCGCCGCCCCGCCGTACTGGCCCACGGGCACGCAGGCGAAGTCCAGGGGCTTGCCGTCCCGGAGGAGGCAGACGGGGGTAAAGCGCTCCTCCCGGACCCGGTTCTGGAAGTCCTCCAAAGCCCGCCACAAAGGGCCGGGGCCTCCCATCTGGAAGACCCGGGCGTCCACATCCCCCGCGGCCTGGAAGGCGAGCTCCCGGGCCATGAGGGGGGAGAGGCCGAAGTACTGGTCCAGCAGGAACGCGTCCAGGGTCTTCTCCGCCGCCGCGGCGGCGAAGCGGGCGGAAAAGCCTTCCTCCGTCTCCTCCAGGAAGGGAAGCCGCCCTGTGGAGGCGGGGGGCTGGTAGAAAAGGCCCGGCAGCACCTGCCGCGCGGCGGACATGTCCGCGTCCACCCGGCGGAGGCTGTCGATGACCCGGCCCTCCCCGTCCAGCAGGATCAGGTTGGACCTGCGGCCCATGGCCTCCAGCACCAGCGTCCGCCTCCCCGCCCGGCCCAGCTCGTCGGAGGCGTCGAACTCGATTTTCACCAGCCGTTCCAGGGGCGGCTGGGTGAGGCCCGCCACCCGGGCCCCGGAGAGGTGCTTTCGCAGGAGCATGCAGAACATGGGGGGCTCCGCCGGGTTGTCCCGGAGGATCTCCGTCAGCTGGAGGCGGGGGGCCCCCGCCCCGGCGTTCAGCAGCAGGCGCTTTCCCCGGAAAAGGAGGACCACCTGGTCCCGGGCGGGCTGGTGCACCTTGTCCACCCGGAGGCCCAGAAGCTGGGGGCGCAGCTCCCCCGCGACGGCCTGTAAGCAAATCGCGTCAATCGCCATGGGCTTCCTCCTCCATCATAATGCAAAAGAGCTGGTTGATCCGCTCCGTCTTTCCCTGGAGATAGAGCCAGCCCANCAGGGCCTCCAGGGCCGTGGCCTCGCCGTACTGGGCCCGGCTGGCGTGGTGGGGGACGGTGTGGACCTGGGCGTTCCGCCCCCGGCGGAAGACGGCCGCTTCCTCCTCCGTCAGCAGGGGCTTGATTCTCTCCGCCTTCTCCGCCTGGGACTCGGCGCAGACCAGGCGGACGGCGGAGCNGTGCANCCCCCTTCCCGNNGCCCCGCCGTGGGCGCAGAGCCAGGCGCGGACCAGCAGCTCAAACACCGCGTCTCCCATGTGGGCCAGGCCGATGGAGCTGATTTCCAAAAGGCGGTCCCGGCTCAGCTCCGGGTGAAAGTAGTTTTCCATAGCACGCTCCTTATTTTAAGTCCCGGCGCCGCCGGTCAATACCGCAGGATGTAATAAATAACGTACAGCCAGCTCATGAGGCCGTTAATGACGGCCCAACCCACAGGATGCCAGTTGGTATAGCTGATAACCATTGCCAGGGCGCTTCCAAACGTAATGCCCGTTTTCACGGACTTTTCCACAATCTCAATCTTGTTGTTTTCTTGCATGGCTTCAACGCTCCGTTCCATCAGTTTTGCAGGGCCGCCGCCAACCGGGCGAAGTCCTCCAGGGTCAGCTTCTCCCCCCGGACGGCGGGGGGGAGGCCGCAGGTTTCCATGGCCGCCTGCACCCGCTCCTTTCCCCATTCCGGCAGGGCGGCGGAAAGGCTGTTCACCAGGGTCTTTCGCCGGAGGAGGAAGGCCCCCCGGACCACCCGGAAGAAAAACGCCTCGTCCTCCGTCTCCACAGCGGGCCGCTCCCGCCGGACGCAGCGGAGGACGGCGGAATCCACCTTGGGGGCGGGGAAGAACTTGGCCGCGGGCACGTCGAAAAGGACCTCCGTCTCCATATGGTATTGGAGCCACAGGGTAAAGGCCCCGCCGCCGGAAGAGCCCTGCGCCGCCGCCAGGCGGCGGGCCACCTCCTTTTGGAGGAGGACGGTAACGCTCTCAAAGCAGGGGGTCTCCACCAGCTTCGTCAGCACCGGGGTGGTGATGTTGTAGGGGAGGTTCGCGCAGACCAGGGGCCGCAGGCCCCGAAATTTCTCCGCCGCCAGGGCGGCGAGGTCCAGCTTCAGCGCGTCCCCGGGGACGATTTCAACATTTGGGTAGGGGGCCATGGTCTCCGCCAGCACGGGGAGGAGCTTCTGGTCCAGCTCGATGGAAACCACCCTCCCGGCCCGCTCCGCCAGCTCCGCCGTCAGGCACCCCACGCCCGGCCCGATTTCCAGCACGCCGCAGCTTCCCCCCGCCTGGGAGGCGGCGGATATTGCCGCCGGGACGGCGGGGTCAATGAGAAAATTCTGTCCCATGGACTTGGAAAAATGGAAGCCGTGCCGCCCCAGAAGGGCGCGGAGGTCTTCCCGGCCGCAGAGATTCATGGCTTGTCCGCCTTTCGGTTTGAGTTTCAAGGGCAGTATATCAGAAAACCGGCCGGGAGGAAAGGGGAAAACTGCACAGGACTTGCAATTCCTGGAGAATTTGATATACTATTTCCATCAGAAAGGAGGGCCCTCCATGACCCACATCGTCGACCGGGCCGCGTGGCCCCGGCGGGAGCTGTTTGACTTCTTCTCCCCCATGTCCCAGCCCTTTTTCTCCGTCACCTTCCGCCAGNATGTCNCCCGGCTGTACCAGTTTATCAAGGAAAACCGCCTNTCCTTCTACCACTCCCTGGTTTACCTCTGCACCCGGGCCGTCAACGGCGTGGAGGCGTTCCGCTACGCCCTCCGGGGGGAGGACCTGGTCCTCTTTGACCGGAGAAATCCCAGCTTCACGGATCTGAAGCCCGGGGCGGAGCGGTTCCACATCGTCACCCTGCCCATGGAGGAGGATCTCCAAACCTTCTGCGCCGCCGCCAGGGCGAAAAGCGCCGCCCAGACCACCTTCCTGGACCAGGAGGACAGCCTGGATTTGATTTACTTCACCTGCCTTCCCTGGGTGGAGCTGACGGCCCTGACCAACGAGCGGAACTTCGACCCGGACGACGCCGTGCCCCGGATTGCCTGGGGGAAATACGCCCAGGAGGGGGAGCGGAAGGTGCTCCACATCTCCCTGGAGCTGAACCACCGCTTCGTGGACGGCCTCCATGTGGGCCGGTTCCACCAGGAATTGACCAAGCTGATCGAGGCGCTGTAAAAGAAGAGCCGGGAACGGATGTTCCCGGCCCAGCTTGTCGAAAAAGTCTGCCTACCGGCAGACTTTTTCATGTAAAGATGATAAAATAGGGAGTAAGGGGTGAGGAA
>NZ_CAJMXG010000176.1:0-6416 GCF_905219725.1 Oscillibacter sp. CU971 | reverse complement strand
CCCCTGCTCCGCCAGCTTCTTGATCTGGCCGAAGCGCTCCATGTCCACCAGCTTCCGGCAAAGGCCCCCCAGGGTGCCGCCGCCGATGCCGCTGCCGCAGAGGTGCCGGACGCCCCGGCCCTTTTCCGCGAAGAGAAAGGCGGTGCCGGTGCCCATGGTGGCGACGACGGCCTTGTCCTGCCCGCTCATGGCCAGGGCGCCGGTGCCGCTGGCGGAAAACTCGTCCACCACGCAGGTGGGCAGGCCGTAGATGTCCCCCTGCACGTAGGAGGCCCCCACGCCGGTGAGGACCACCCGCTCCACGTCCGCCAGGGTGAGCCCGTTTCCGGAGAGATAGCTTCCGAAAGCGCCGTAGAGGCTGGTCAGGGGATCTCCCGCCTGAACCCGGAGGGTGGAGAGGAGGGTTCCGGCATAGTCAAGGCCCACGATTTTCGTCGTGGTACCGCCGATGTCGATGCCGAGGATGGTTTTCATAAGCGCGTCCTCCCATGTTAATCTTCTGCCATTATGGGACATCCGGGAAGAAATGTCAACAGGACTTTGGGAGGGCCCGGAAAGAGGGAAAAAAGGGCGGCTTTCCTTGACAAATCTTCCCAAAAATGGTATGGTCAACATAG
Organism: Oscillibacter sp. CU971; assembly: GCF_905219725.1. Classification (NCBI taxonomy): domain Bacteria; kingdom Bacillati; phylum Bacillota; class Clostridia; order Eubacteriales; family Oscillospiraceae; genus Oscillibacter; species Oscillibacter sp. CU971. The sequence goes on along the minus strand of NZ_CAJMXG010000176.1, from coordinate 5,799 downwards.
CTGTTTTCAGAAAACGGCGGGGGCTTCCAGCGGCTTTGCCGGCGGGGGCCCCAAACTAAGAAAGGGAAGGAAAAGAAAGGAGGAGAAACGTGAATCAAACCGATCAGCGCTATCACCATTTTGTGCAGATCCTGCGGGAGGAGCTGGTGCCCGCCATGGGCTGTACCGAGCCCATTGCAATCGCCTACGGCGCGGCCAAGGCACGGGAGGTTCTGGGCCGCCTGCCCGAGAAAATCCTGGTGGAGGCCAGCGGAAACATCATCAAAAACGTCAAAAGCGTGGTGGTGCCCAACACCGGAGGGCTGAAGGGCATCGAGGCGTCCGCCGCCGCCGGCGCGGTGGCTGGAGACGCGGGAAAGATCCTGGAGGTTATCTCCCAGGTGACGGACGCACAGAAAGAAGCGATCAAGGCCTATCTGGCGAGCCATGAGGTCCGGGTGGCCCCCGCGCCGGGGGACGTGGTGTTTGACATCATCGTCACTCTCACCGCCGGGGAGGACACGGTACGCCTGCGCATCGCGGACTATCACACCAACATCGTCCTGATTGAAAAGAACGGCGAGACCCTGCTGGAGGCGGGAGCCGTGGTGTCCCAGGACGCGGCCGGGGGCCTGACGGACCGCAGCTGCATGTCTGTGGAGGCCATTGTGGACTTTGCGGGCACCTGCGATATCGAGGACGTGCGGGAAATCGTCCAGCGGCAGATTGACTACAACTACGCCATCGCCCAGGAGGGCATGAAAAACCCCTGGGGGGCCAACATCGGCAAGGTCCTCCGGGAGCACTACGGCGACGACATCAAGATTCGCGCCCGGGCCATGGCCGCCGCCGGGTCCGACGCCCGGATGAGCGGCTGCGAGATGCCGGTTATCATCGTCTCCGGCAGCGGAAACCAGGGCATCACCGCCTCGGTTCCCGTCATTGAGTACGCGAAGCACCTGGGGGCGGACGAGGAGAAAACCCTCCGGGCCGTCACCCTCAGCGACCTTTTGACCATTCACATGAAGACCGGCATCGGGCGGCTCAGCGCCTACTGCGGGGCCGTCAGCGCCGGGTGCGCCTCCGGCGCCGCCATCGCCTGGCTGAACGGCGGGGGCTATGAGGAGATCGCCCACACCCTGGTCAACGCTCTGGCGACGATTTCCGGCATGATCTGCGACGGGGCCAAGCCCTCCTGCGCCGCCAAAATCGCCGCCGCCGTGGACGCGGGCCTCCTGGGGTACAACATGTACCGCAGCGAGCAGCAGTTCCGGGGCGGGGAGGGCATCGTCTCCAAGGGCGTGGAAAACACCATCGCCAACATCGGCCGCCTGGGCCGCCTAGGCATGCGGGAGACGGACCGGGAGATCATCCGCATCATGACCGGCCAGCCACCCAAGGCGTAAGGACTTCGCTTCCACCCGGCGTGCGCATGCGCAGGCTCCGCCGCGCGTATGCTGGAAGAAGACCGCGGAGCGGAATTTAAATGTGTTTCAACACAAGAAAGAGAGGAATCCTTATGGCCGCTGAGAAAAAGGGCATGAGCCTCCCCCTGAAGCTGCTGATCGGCATCGCCGTCGGCATCGTCTGCGGACTGTTCCTGCCCGAGAGCGTCATGACCATCGTGGTTACCCTGAAGTATGTCCTGAACCAGCTCATCATGTTCTGCGTGCCCCTGATCGTCATCGGCTTCATCGCCCCGTCCATCACCAAGATGGGCTCCAACGCCACCCGTATGCTGATGGTGGCCATCATTGTGGCCTACGCCAGCACCGTCCTGGCTACCCTGATGTCCATGATCGCGGGCTATGTCCTGGTGCCCTTCCTGCCCATCGCCTCCAGCATGGAGGGATTGAAGGAGCTGCCGGGCGTGGCCTTCCAGCTGGACATTCCCCAGATCATGCCCGTCATGAGCGCCCTGGTCTTCTCCGTCCTGATCGGCCTTGCCGCCGTGTGGACCAAGGCCAGGACCATCACCGCCGTGCTCCAGGAGTTCCAGAACATCGTCCTGAGCGTTGTGAAGAAGGTCGTCATCCCTGTTCTGCCCTTCTTCATCGCCCTGACCTTCTGCGGCCTCAGCTATGACGGCACCATCACCAAGCAGTTCCCCGCCTTCCTGCTGGCCATCGTCATCGTCATGGCGGGCCACTACATCTGGATGGCCGCGCTGTACGGCTTTGCCGGTGTGTACTCCGGCCGCAGCTCCATTGAGGTGGTGAAGCACTACGGCCCCGCCTACCTCACCGCCGTGGGCACCATGTCCTCCGCCGCCACCCTGGCCGTGGCCCTGGACTGCGCCCGGAAGAGCAAGAGCCTCCGCTCCGACATGGTGGAGTTCGGCATTCCCCTGTTCGCCAACATCCACCTCTGCGGCTCCGCCCTCACGGAGACCTTCTTCATCATGATCGTCTCCAAGGTCCTCTACGGCGAGCTCCCCAGCGTGGGCAATATGATCCTCTTCATCCTTTTGCTGGGCATCTTCGCCATCGGCGCCCCCGGCGTCCCCGGCGGCACGGTTATGGCCTCCCTGGGCCTCATCACCGGCGTCCTGGGCTTCGACGGCGACGGCACCGCCCTGATGCTTGCCATCTTCGCCCTCCAGGACAGCTTCGGCACCGCCTGCAACGTCACCGGCGACGGCGCCCTGACCCTGATCCTCACGGGCTACGCCGAAAAGCACGGCATCAAGGAGCAGGCCATCAAGTCCGTGGACCTCTGATCCCCCTCCAAAGCGCAAAACCATATTGAGAGCCGAGGCCCCCGGAGTACCCGGGGGCCCGGTTTTTCCCGCCCGGAGCCGGCGGGAGCTGCCCCTCTTATTAATTTTGGGCAGATTGTTTCAAATGTCCGGTGATTTCTTATGCTATTTATGTATTGCTTTCCAGAAAATGAACGATTATAATGGTAAGGCATTTAGGCAAACGTTTGCCAAGCGGACGGCGGGCACCGCCGCCCAGCGAACGCTAAAAATAACGGAGGAATGAAAATGAGCAAAAAGTACTGCTACCTGTTCACCGAAGGCAACGCCAACATGCGGGAGCTGCTGGGCGGCAAGGGCGCGAACCTGGCCGAGATGACCAACATCGGCCTGCCTGTCCCCCAGGGCTTCACCATCACCACCGAGGCCTGCACCCAGTATTACGAGGACGGCCAGAAAATCAACGACTCCATTATGGCCGAAATCATGGAGTATATCACCAAGATGGAGGAAATCACCGGGAAGAAGTTCGGCGACCTGGAGAACCCCCTGCTGGTCTCCGTCCGCTCCGGCGCCCGGGCCTCCATGCCCGGCATGATGGATACCATCCTGAACTTAGGCCTCAACGAGGACGTGGTTCAGGTGCTGATCCGCAAGTCCGGCAACCCCCGCTGGGCCTGGGACTGCTATCGCCGCTTTATCCAGATGTACTCCGACGTCGTTATGGAAGTGGGCAAGAAGTACTTCGAGCAGCTCATTGACGAAATGAAGGAAAAGAAGGGCGTCACCCAGGATGTGGACCTGACCGCCGAGGATCTCCAGGAGCTGGCGGGCCAGTTCAAGGCCGAGTATAAGGCCAAGCTGGGCGTGGACTTCCCCTCCGACCCCAAGGAGCAGCTGATGGGCGCCATCAAGGCCGTGTTCCGCTCCTGGGACAACCCCCGTGCAAACGTTTACCGCCGGGACAACGACATTCCCTACTCCTGGGGCACCGCCGTCAACGTCCAGTCCATGGCCTTCGGCAACATGGGCGACGACTGCGGCACCGGCGTTGCCTTCACCCGGAACCCCGCCACCGGCGAGAAGAAGCTCTTCGGCGAATTTTTGACCAACGCCCAGGGCGAGGACGTGGTGGCCGGCGTGCGGACTCCCATGCCCATCAGCCAGATGGCGGAGAAGTTCCCCGAGGCCTTCGGCCAGTTCGAGAATGTCTGCAAGATCCTGGAGGACCACTACCGGGATATGCAGGACATGGAGTTCACCGTGGAGGCCGGGAAGCTGTACATGCTCCAGACCCGCAACGGCAAGCGCACCCCCGCCGCCGCCCTGAAAATCGCCTGCGACCTGGTGGACGAGGGCATGATTGACGAAAAGAAAGCCGTGGCCATGATCGAGCCCCGGTCCCTGGACACCCTGCTGCATCCCCAGTTTGACGGCGAGGCCCTGAAGGCCGCCCCCGTGGTGGGCCACGCCCTGGGCGCTTCTCCGGGAGCCGCCAGCGGCAAGATCGTCTTCACCGCCGAGGAGGCCAAGGAGTGGGCCGCCCGGGGCGAGAAGGTGGTCCTGGTCCGCCTGGAAACCTCTCCCGAGGATATCGAGGGCATGAAGGCCGCCCAGGGCATCCTGACCGTTCGCGGCGGCATGACCTCCCACGCCGCCGTGGTGGCCCGGGGCATGGGCAAGTGCTGCGTCTCCGGCTGCGGCGAGATCAAGATGGACGAGGAAAACAAGAAGTTTGAGCTGGCCGGAAAGACCTATCATGAGGGCGACTGGCTGAGCCTGGACGGCTCCACCGGCAAGATTTACGACGGAGCCATCCCCACTGTGGACGCCGTCATCGGCGGCGAGTTCGGCCGGGTCATGGGCTGGGCGGACAAGTACCGCCGCCTCCAGGTCCGCACCAACGCCGACACGCCCCACGACGCCGCCCAGGCCCGGAAGTTCGGCGCCCAGGGCATCGGCCTGTGCCGCACCGAGCACATGTTCTTCAATGAGGACCGCATCCCCGCCATCCGGGAGATGATCTGCTCCGACACCCTGGAGCAGCGGGAGAAAGCCCTGGCCCGCCTGGAACCCATGCAGCAGAGCGACTTCGAGGGCATCTACGAGGCCATGGAGGGCTGCCCCGTCACCATCCGCTTCCTGGATCCCCCCCTGCACGAGTTCGTCCCCACCGAGGAGGCCGACATCGCCAAGCTGGCCCAGGATATGGGCAAGACCGTGGAGGATATCAAGGCCATCATCGCCGGGCTCCACGAGTTCAACCCCATGATGGGCCACCGCGGCTGCCGCCTGGCGGTCACCTATCCCGAGATCGCCGCTATGCAGACCCGGGCCGTTATCAAGGCCGCCCTCAAGGTTCAGGCCGCGCATCCCGACTGGAAGATGGTCCCCGAGATCATGATTCCCCTGGTGGGCGAGGTCAAGGAGCTGAAATACGTCAAGGGCGTGGTGGTAGAGACTGCCGACGCCATCATCAAGGAAGCCGGGTCCGACATGAAGTACCTGGTGGGCACCATGATCGAAATTCCCCGCGCGGCCATCACCGCCGACGAAATTGCCAAGGAGGCCGGATTCTTCTCCTTCGGCACCAACGACCTGACCCAGATGACCTTCGGCTTCTCCCGTGACGACGCCGGGAAGTTCCTGGACGCCTACTATGACCGGAAGATCTATGAGAACGACCCGTTTGCCAAGCTGGACCAGACCGGCGTGGGCCGTCTGGTGGAGATGGCGGCGAAGCTGGGCCGGGGCGCGAATCCCGATTTGCACCTGGGCATCTGCGGCGAGCACGGCGGCGATCCCTCCAGCGTGGAGTTCTGCCACCGCACCGGGCTGGACTATGTGTCCTGCTCTCCCTTCCGCGTGCCCATCGCCCGTCTGGCGGCTGCCCAGGCAGCTATAAAAAATCCCAGAGCGACCGAGAGCAAGTAAAAAGTTCTGAAAACCTATTGAAATAGGCTGAAATCGGAGCATATCACCTAAAACCACTGATTTTAAAGGTGATATGCTCCGATTATTTTATATGTCCAGGTAGGGTTTATAGGTAGGTTCCTGAGATGGGTGGCACGATGGAAGGGCCTTTCATTATGGCACGATGGCACACTGGAAGACACGGTGGA
>NZ_CAJMXG010000175.1:0-6542 GCF_905219725.1 Oscillibacter sp. CU971 | reverse complement strand
TTTTTCTTCTGGAAGAAAAAGAGAAAATGGGGGGTGCAATGAACCAGCCATCGCTGGTATCCAATCCCCCCCGCCCGAAGGGCGAGCAAAATCCCCCGCTTTGCAAAAGCGTTCAATAATAGCCATATTATCAATAAAAGGAGATCACACATGAAATACGATTTCACCGCCATAGAACAAAAATGGCAAGCCAAATGGCTGGAAGAAAAACCCTTCACCGCCGTCAACGGCGACAGAAGTAAGGAAAAATTCTTCGGTCTCATCGAGTTCCCCTACCCCTCCGGCCAGGGCCTCCATGTGGGCNACGCCCGGCCCTTCACCGCCATGGACATCATCTGCCGGAAGAAGCGGATGCAGGGCTTCAACGTCCTCTTCCCCATCGGCTACGACGCCTTCGGCCTGCCCACGGAAAACTACGCCGTGAAAAACCACATCCACCCCGCTAAGGTCACCCACNACAACGTCTCCAACTTCCGCAAGCAGCTTCAGATGCTGGGCTACTCCTTCGACTGGGACCGGGAGGTCAACACCACGGACCCGGATTACTACAAGTGGACCCAGTGGATCTTCCTCCAGATGTTCAAGAAGGGCCTGGCCTATAAGGCCTCCATGCCCGTGAACTGGTGCACCAGCTGCAAAATCGTCCTGGCCAACGAGGNAGTGGTGGAGGGCGTCTGCGAACGCTGCGGCGGCGAGGTTATCCGCAAGGAGAAATCCCAGTGGATGCTGGCCATCACCAAGTACGCCGACCGCCTCATCGACGATTTGGAGGACGTGGACTTCATCAACCGGGTCAAAATCCAGCAGCGGAACTGGATCGGCCGGTCCGAGGGCACGGAGGTGGACTTCACCGCCACCAACGGCGACAAGCTGACGGTCTACACCACCCNCTGCGACACCCTCTTCGGCGTGACCTACATGGTCATTTCCCCGGAGCNCCNNCATCTGGAGCAGTGGAAGGGCCAGATTCAAAACTGGGACGAGGTAGCCGCCTACCAGGCGGAGGCCGCGAGAAAATCCGACTTTGAGCGGGGCGAACTGAACAAGGNGAAAACTGGCGTCCGCCTCCAGGGTATCGAGGCCGTGAACCCCGCCAACGGCAANCGCGTCCCCCTCTTTGTCTCCGACTACGTCCTNATGGGCTACGGCACCGGCATCGTCATGGGCGTGCCAGGCCACGACCAGCGGGACTGGGACTTCGCCACGGCCTTCGGCCTGCCCATCGTGGAGGTGGTCCGGGGNGGCGACATTACGAAAGAGGCCTTTGTCCTCAAGGACGACACGGGCGTCATGGCAAACTCCGGNTTCCTCAATGGCATGACGGTANAAGAGGCCATCCCCGCCATNNNGGAGCNTGTNACGAAAGAGGGCTACGGACGGCCTAAGACCAACTTCAAGCTCCGGGACTGGGTGTTCAGCCGCCAGCGCTATTGGGGCGAGCCCATCCCCCTGGTGAACTGCGAAAAGTGCGGCTGGGTCCCNCTGCCGGAGTCGGAGCTGCCCCTGCTCCTTCCTGAGGTGGAGAGCTATGAGGTCACCGACACCGGCGAAAGCCCCCTGGCGAAAATGACGGACTGGGTGAATACCACCTGCCCGAAGTGCGGCGGCCCCGCCCAGCGGGAGACGGACACCATGCCCCAGTGGGCGGGCTCCTCGTGGTATTTCCTCCGGTATATGGACCCCCACAACGACAAGGCCCTGGCCTCCAAGGAGGCCCTGGACTACTGGTCCCCCGTGGACTGGTACAACGGCGGCATGGAGCACACCACCCTCCACCTGCTGTACAGCCGCTTCTGGCACAAGTTCCTCTATGACATCGGCGTGGTGCCCACCAAGGAGCCCTATGGCAAGCGGACCAGCCACGGCATGATTCTGGGCGAGGGCGGTGAGAAAATGTCCAAGTCCCGGGGGAACGTGGTGAACCCCAACGACATCGTGGCCCAGTACGGCGCGGACACCATGCGGCTGTATATCATGTTCGTGGGCGACTTCGAGCAGGCGGCCATCTGGTCCACCGAGGCGGTGAAGGGCTCCAAGCGCTTTTTGGACCGGGTGTGGAACCTGGCGGAGAGCGCCAAGGACGACCCCAATCCCTCCCCCGCCAACGAGGCGGTTCTCCACCGGACCATCAAAAAGGTCACCGGGGACATTGACAGCCTGAAAATGAACACGGCCATTGCCGCCATGATGACGGCGGTCAACGAACTGANGNCCAACNGAGTCACCAAGGGGGACATGCGGCCCCTGCTCCAGCTGCTGAGCCCCTTCGCCCCCCATATCACCGAGGAGCTGTGGGAGCGGTTCGGCTTCGCGGCGGAGACGGGGAAGATGTGCTGCCAGAGCCAGTGGCCCGTCTACGACGAGCGAAAGACCGTGGCGTCCACGGTGGACTTCGCCGTCCAGGTGAACGGGAAGCTGAAGGGGACGGTCACCATGNCCACGGACAGCGAGGAGGCGGCGGTGGTAGAAGCCGCCCTGACGGTGGAGAAGGTGCAGAAGGCCACGGCGGGGATGCAGGTGGTCAAGACCATCTTTGTGAAAAATAGGCTGGTGAATTTGATTGTGAAGCCCCAGTAAAGCGGCGAGAAGGCCCCTTCCCCTTTAAGGGGGAAGGGGCCTTTTTTAACCGGATGACAGGAAACGCATCCTCCTGAATTTTCCGGCCGTCCTGTCGCTTTTTGCCGAAGAATGTGTTATAATCAAGCTGCTGTCGGCCCTCCGCAGTTGGGNGGAGGTGTACATCCATGGAATTTATTCTCACTTTGGCTGCTTCCCTCACGGCAAACGTGATTGGTTATCTCGTNNGCAAATGGCTGGATGGGAAGAAATGACAGCGGCAGCCTAAAATGGAGCGCCCGGAAGTTGCAGCTTCCGGGCGCTTCGCTTTGGTGAACATCGGAGTTTATTCTCACTTTTTGGTCACGATCATTGTACCCCGCAAAGCGGGGAAAGTCAAGGGTTCTTTTTCCCTTCCAGCTCAATCCTGCCATGCTTGGCCTCATAGGCCTCTACGGCATCCCGGATTAAAATCAGAACCTGGCTGTTGGCGGAGCGCCCCTCATAGGCGGAAATCACATGAAGCTTGTGCAGTAATTGCTCGTCAATGCGGATGGTGTAACCTTTTGTTCCGTCTTTTCTCATAGCGTAANCTCAAAACAATTATACAATGGTTGTGTTATATATTTACTTTACAACCGCTTTATGGTATGATGGGCGAAATGGTTGTATAATATAACCTAAACAACCAAAATATAACCGCAGAGGAGGCCGCTATGTCACACTATCAAAAAATGTATTCCGTCTTATTCAACGCCGTATCCGACGCGCTGGGGGAACTGGATAAGCTGAACATTGGCGCGGCAAAGGAATACCTCAAGGAAGCCCAATTCCACACGGAGGAAATTTACATGTCCCAGGACGGCGGAGACGCCGCCCAAGAGGAGAAAGGCGCCAAGGAATAAGGCGGCAAAGAAGAGGGCCCCGTCCATCGGACGGGGCCCTCTCTATTAGCGGCAAATCAGGGGGTCACTTCTTCGGTTCCNCGGACTCAAACACCGCCTTGGCNCTGGCGGCAAGACCCGCCAGGCCCTGGAGCTCGCTGGGAATNATNATTTNCGTCNCNTNGNCGNCGGCCACCTTCTGCATGGCCTCCAGGGCTTTCAGCTTCACCACCTGGTCGTTGGGGGCGGCGTCGTTCAAAAGCCGCAGGGACTCCGCCAGGGCGGTCTGGACCCGGGTGATGGCCTCGGCCTCCGCCTCGGCGGCCATGATGCGGGCCTGTTTTTCGCCCTCGGCCTGGAGAATCGCCGCTTCCTTGGCCGNCGTGGCCCGGAGGACGGCGGCTTCCTTCTCGCCCTGGGCGACCAGCACCTGGGACTCCTTCTGGCNCTGGGCCTGGAGGACGGATTCCCGGCGCTCCCGCTCGGCCTTCATCTGCTTTTCCATGGCGCTTTGGATGTCCTTGGGGGGAATGATGTTCTTCAGCTCCACCCGGTTGACCTTGATGCCCCAGGGGTCCGTGGCCTCGTCCAGGATGGCCCGCATCCGGGAGTTGATCACGTCCCGGCAGGTGAGGGACTNCTCCAGGTNCATGTCGCCNATGANGTTCCGCAGGGTTGTGGCGGTCAGGTTTTCAATGGCGTTCATGGGGTGCTCCACGCCGTAGGTATAGAGCTTGGGGTCCGTGATTTGGAAATAGATCACCGTGTCAATCTGCATGGTGACGTTGTCCTTGGTAATGACGGGCTGGGGCGGGAAGTCCGCCACCTGCTCCTTCAAGGACACCTTCTTGACCACCCGCATGACGAAGGGCACCTTCACATGCGGGCCCTGGTTCCACACGGCGTGGAACTGGCCCAGCCACTCCACCACATAGGCCCGGGACTGCTGGACGATATGGACGTTGGAAATGATCAAAATGACCAGCAGGACAATGACAACGGAAACAGGAATCCACCACATTATGTTCTTACCTCCACTTTCTCTGAATATTGGACCAGGAGCTTGACGCCCTCGATCTTCTGTACCTTCACCTGGGTCCCGGCGGGGATGACGGCGCCGTCGGCGCTGCGGGCGGTCCAGGTTTTGCCGTCCACGTAGACGGCGCCGGAGGCCCGGTCGTTGTCCACGGGCTCCGTGACCTTGGCCGTCATGCCCACCACCCGGTCGGAGTTGGTGGGGATACGGGGCCTGGTCATAAAGCGCCGGACCAGGGGCCGGGTAATCACCAGCGCCAGGGCGGACACCACGGCGAACACCAGCACCTGGGTCGCCTCCGGGGAGAGCCCGCCCAGGGCCCAGCCGGACATGCAGGTGAAAAGCGCCGCCAGGGACCCGGCCACGAACCAGATGGAGATCATGCTCTCCGTGACCACCTCGGCCACGCCGAAGAGAACGATGGCCCCCAGCCAGAGCCAGATAAACATGCTCATAGAATGCCTCCTTTCCAATCGGCCTCAGCTTTCTTATTCAGTATAGCATATCCGCTATAGAAAAAGTGTTTCAATTCAGTAACAATTCACAAAGGGGGCCTGACCCCCTCCCGGCNGCNGTTGAAAAGGGCGGAAACTCCNGGTATACTACGACGGCAGAATCGAAAAGGAGGGACTCCCTGTGACCTTAACCATCCCCTGCCTCCTGGGCTTAGAGGCCCTGGTGGCCGACGAGATCAAGCGCCTGGGCCTGGCCGGCGTCCGGGCGGAAAACGGCCGGGTCCACTGCGAGGGGACCCTGGCGGACATCCCCCGGCTGAACATCGGCCTGCGCTGCGGGGCCCGGGTGCTGNNGGAGCTNGGGGAACCTTTCCNGGCCCCGGACTTTGAGGCCCTGTTCCAGGGGGTCCTGGCCCTGCCCTGGGAGGACTTCATCCCCCGGGAGGGGGAANTCCCCGTGANGNGCTACTCTCTGAATTCCGCCCTNCACTCCGTCCCCGCCTGCCAGGCCATTGTGAAAAAGGCCGCCGCCCGGCGGCTGGGGAACGCCTACGGCTGCGAGACCCTGCCGGAGACGGGAAGCCGCTATCAGATTCAATTCGCCATCATCAAGGACCGGGCCTCCCTGTACCTGGACACCTCCGGCGAGGGGCTCTACAAACGGGGCTACCGGGCCCGGAATATGGGCGCGCCCCTGCGGGAGACTCTGGCGGCGGCGCTGGTGACCCTCTCCCGCTACCGGGGGAAGGACCCCTTCTGCGACCCCTTCTGCGGCTCGGGCACCATCCCCATCGAGGCGGCGCTCATCGCCAGGAACCGGGCCCCGGGCCTGGACCGGCGCTTTGCCGCCCAGAAGTGGAAGTCCATGGACCCCAAGCTGTGGATGGACGCGGCGGAGGAGGCGCAGGACAAGGAGTTTCACGGGCACTACGACATCTGGGGCGGGGACATCGACCCGGCGGCGGTGGAGCTGGCCCGGCACAACGCGGCCCTGGCGGGGGTGGAGGACTGCGTGCGCTTCGAGGAGGCGGACGCGGGGAAATTCCGCCGCGGCGGCGAGTACGGGCAGCTGGTGACGAACCCGCCCTATGGCGAGCGGCTGCTGGAAAAGGAGGAGGCGGAGGCGCTGTACCGGGCCTTTGGCAAGGCGCTGGAGGACCTGCCGCCCAAGTGGCGGGTGATTGTGCTGAGCTCCCACACGGAGTTCGAGCGGTGCTTCGGCCGCCCGGCGGACAAGAAGCGCAAGCTCTACAACGGGATGCTGAAATGCGACGCGTTTTTCTATGGGCGCTGAAAAAGGGGGCGGGAATNTTCCCGTCCCCCCTTGCAACGGCGGAGAAAGTGTGGCATAATAGGAAAGGTTTATGCAGCGGTATCGAAGTGGTTATAACGGCCCTGACTCGAAATCAGGTGTACCCGCAAGGGTACCGTGGGTTCGAATCCCACCCGCTGCGCCAGCTCAGGAATTCCCCTTACCGCTGCGCTTCCCGCCCCGAAGGGGCGGAAAGCTCCGCCGGACGGGGAATTCCTTCGCCTTCACCCGCGAACCGCTTTGCTGGGTTCGCGGGTGATTTTTTTGCGGGGGACGAAGGACGAGGGACGGGGGACGAG
>NZ_CAJMXG010000174.1:0-6543 GCF_905219725.1 Oscillibacter sp. CU971 | reverse complement strand
CCCCAAAACATGATACAGTGTCATTTGTGTCACAGGCATGAAGGGGAAAAGCCTCCCCCACCCCGGCAAAGAGAGAGGGCGGTTCGGTGTAAGCCCTCCCGGGAGGGGAAACGCTTGGCGCCCCTTCGCCGCGGGGAGGCAATGCCCCGCCGGTCCCCCGCCGTTACCGGGCAGAGTGCCCCCGCAAGGGGGAATTCAGGTGGAACCACGGACTTTTTCAAGTTCGCCCTGAGCCAGCGAAGGCTCGGGGCATTTTATGTTTAAGGAGTGAATCGCAATGGACAACAAGCAGAAATCCATGGAAAAAATCGTCGCCCTCTGCAAGGGCCGGGGCTTCGTCTTCCCCGGCAGCGAAATTTACGGCGGCCTCGCCAACAGCTGGGACTACGGCCCCTTGGGCGTGGAGCTCAAGAACNACGTGAAGCGGGCCTGGTGGAAAAAGTTCGTCCAGGAAAACCCCTACAACGTGGGTCTGGACGCCGCCATCCTCATGAATCCCCAGGTCTGGGTGGCCTCCGGCCACGTCTCCACCTTCAACGACCCCCTCATCGACTGCAAGGCCTGCAAAATGCGCCACCGGGCCGACAAGCTGGTGGAGGGCTTCGTCCAGGAAAACGGCCTGGACGTGAACGTGGAGGCCATGAGCCAGGAGGATTTGGTGGCCTTCATCCGGGAAAAGCAGGTCCCCTGCCCCGGCTGCGGCAAGCACGACTTCACCGACATCCGCCGCTTTAACCTCATGTTCAAAACCCACCAGGGCGTCACCGAGGATTCCGCCAACGAGGTCTATCTCCGGCCCGAGACCGCCCAGGGCATTTTTGTCAACTTCCCCGCCATCCAGCGGACCACCAGAAGAAAGCTCCCCTTCGGCGTGTGCCAGGTGGGCAAGAGCTTCCGCAACGAGATTACCCCGGGCAACTTCATCTTCCGCATCCGGGTGTTTGAGCAGATGGAGCTGGAATTCTTCTGCAAGCCCGACACGGACCTGGAGTGGTTCCAGTACTGGCGGACCTACTGCCACGACTGGCTGATTGGCCTGAACGTGAAGGAGGAAAACCTCCGCCTCCGGGACCACGAGCCCGAGGAGCTGGCCTTTTACTCCAAGGCCACCACGGACTTCGAGTACCTCTTCCCCTTCGGCTGGGGCGAGCTGTGGGGCGTGGCGGACCGCACCGACTACGACCTGGGCCAGCACCAGAAGCACTCCGGCCAGGACCTCACGTACTTCGACCAGGAGAAGAACGAGCACTATATCCCCTACGTCATCGAGCCGTCTCTCGGCGCGGACCGGATGACCCTGGCCCTGCTGGTGGAGGCCTATGACGAGGAAGTGGTGGACGAGGCCAAGAACGACGTGCGCACCGTCATGNGCTTCCATCNCGCCATCNCCCCCTTCAAGGCGGCCGTCCTGCCCCTTTCCAAGAAGCTCAGCGCCAAGGCCCAGGAGATTCAGCAGGAGCTCTCCAAGGACTGGATGGTGGACTTCGACGAGACCGGCTCCNTNGGCAAGCGCTACCNCCGGGAGGACGAAATCGGCACCCCCTACTGCGTCACCGTGGACTTCGACACCGTGGGCGACGGGGAAAAAGCCGGGGACAACTGCGTCACCGTCCGGGAGCGGGATTCCATGGCCCAGGTCCGCGTTCCCATCAGCGAGCTGAAGGCCTACCTCACCGAGAAGCTGGCGTATTAAGCCCCTGTGTTTTCGCCCAGGGACCGGGCTTGNNCCCGGCCCCTCAACCCACCACGAAACCATCAGACCAGCGGGCGGGCGCGAAGGCCCGCCCCTACTTTTACTATGAAACGACATACGCTTTCTAAAAAACAAAAAGGCCCCCTGGGGCCCCTCTGGCTCCGGTGCGTCCTCTTCGCCGCCGCCGGGCTCTGCATGGGGCTGGCGGTTGCCGGGGCCATGCAGTGGANTTCCACCGGCACCCTCCCCNGNGTGGCGGAGTGGGNCCTGGACTACCNCGGCCATCTGCTGATGACCGCCCTGCTCTGGGCCACGCCCGTCTGGGTCCTGGGGTCCCTGACGGGGCGGCTGTGGCTGGCCGCCCTGCCGGCGGGGGCCCTGGGGCTGATTCTGGCCCTGGTGGACTACTTCAAAAACGCCATCAACGGAACGCCTCTGGAGCTGGCGGACTTCGGCCTTGCGAAGCAGGCGGGAAACGTGGCGGGCCTGGCGGGGGATTTGACGCCGCCGGAGGACTTCTATCCGGCGGCGGCGGGTCTTTTGTTCTGCGTCCTCCTTCTGCTGCTCACCCGGCGGCTCACCGCCCTGGAGGGAACCGCCCGGGGACGGTGCTGCCTTTGCTCTTTGACCCTGGCGGGGATTCTCCTCACCGGCACCGGGACCCGGGCCGTGGGGAGCTGGCTGGGGGTGGATTTTTACACCCGGATGGACCCGGCGGAGAACCACAGCCTCCACGGCCTGACCCTCAGNCTCTGGCGGGACGCGTTTCCCCAGCCTAAAACCCCGCCGGAAGGGTATGACGAGGACTTCATGCTGGACGTGCTGGCGCGCATTGACCAGCTCACCNCCCCCCGGCAGGAGCCGGAGGCCAGGCCGAACGTCCTCTTTATCCTCTCTGAATCNTTTTATGTCCTGACCCGCCTGCCGGTTCTCCAATACGAGGGGGACCCCCTGGAGAACTTCCACGCCCTGGAGGCGGAGAGCGTCAGCGGGACCTTCCACAGCCATTACCTGGGCTATGGCACCGGGTATCTGGAGATTCCCATGCTCTATGGTCTGAACGCCCTGGACCTGCCGCCGGGGACGAACATCTGCTTCCAGGACGAGGCGGTTTACCAGCGCTTTGACGCCCTGGCGGAGCAATTCACGAAATCCGGTGATTACACTGCTGAAATGCTCCACGCTTATGATAACACATTGTATAACCGGACGGTGACCTATCCCCTGCTGGGCTTCAACGATTTGTATTTTTCCGACGATATTCAACAAATGGGCATTGAGCGGGCGGACGGGGCCTACGGCGGGTTCTACATGCGGGACGGCTACTTCTTCCAGGGGATGCTGGAACGGATGAAGGCGGTGAACGAGAGCGGGAAGCGGGCCTTCCTTTTCGGCATCACCATGGAGAACCACCAGCCCTTCGAGCCTCAGAAATTCAACTATGAATGCCAGATTCCCCTGGTCGCCCCGGACTTCACCCCCGCCCAGCGGGACATCATCCGGGTGATGCTGGAGGGGATAACCCGGGCGGACCAGGCATTGGGAGAGCTGACGGCGGCCCTGCGGGAGAGTGAGGAGCCCACGATTGTGGTCTTTTTCGGGGACCACCGGNCCAATTTGTTCATGCCCGGCGGNGACACGGTGTATACGCTCCTGGGCCTGTGCCCGGAGAACGACACGCTGAACTGGACCGAGGAGGAAATCAACGACCTGTACTCTACGGACTACCTGATTTGGGCCAACGACCCGGCGCTGCTGGGGGATTTGGCGGGAAGCCGGAGGGACAGCAGCATCACCGCCCTGGGGCCCCAGCTTCTGGAGCTGACGGGGCGTCCCGTCAGCCGGTACTGGGCCCTGCTGGAGAAGGTGAGCCAGATTGCCCTGACCCAGACAGACCTTTACTTTGTGGACGGAGAGGGCCGGGCCAGCTTCTCCCGGGAGGAGGCGGGCCTCTCCCCCGAGGCCCTGGAACTGCTGGAGCTCCGGGACGCGGTGGTGTATGACGCGGTGTATGGGAAGCGGTACATTACAGAGGAGATGAACCTGCCCCCGGGGGCATGAGGAAAACAGGAAAAGGGCGGACCCATGGGTCCGCCCTTCTTCTTTATTCTTCCCACTATCAAACATGCTCAGAAAAACATCCCCATAAACCCGTCGGGGCGCTCCTGGGCCTGGTTCCAAATCTCATAGAACAGCCCCAGGGAAATCTCCCGGGCGGAGAACTCCCCCTCCGGGGTCTGAAGGTCCCGGAGGTTCTCCGGGAAGGGCTGCTGCCGCAGGGCGCCCTCGTTTCCCCGCTCCCCGCCGTAGGAAAAGGTAATCCCGTTCCGGTAGAACTCCACCCGGCGGGTCTCCCGGCGCTCTTCGTCCATTTCGGAATAAATGAGATAGGGCTCGTCCTCCTCCTGGTGGGTCCACTCGGCCAGCAGATATTTCATCCCGTCACCTCTTGAAAAACGCTTCAATCTCCCCCCGTCCCGCCTGGACGCTGCCCTGGGCAAAGCCGTTCCGGCCTCCGCCCCGGCCATGGAGGGTTTCGTTCAGCTCCTTCACCAGGGGGGCGATCTCCCCCCCGTCTCCCCGGACCAGGGCATAGCTCCACTTCGCCCCCTCGCCGGAGAACACCGCCGCCAAACCGCCGCAGGACTTCCCCACCGCGTCCGCCAGACGGCGGAGGCTGTCGGGCCGCATGGGGGACTGGAAGAGCAGCACGTCCCCCCGCCCCGCCTGTTCGGCGGCAAGAGCGGCAAAGGCCGTCTGCTCTAAGTCCGCCATGCGGGCCTTGGCGGCGGAGAGCTCCTCCTCCAGCCGCTCCACCGCCCCCTGAATCTCCAGGGGCTTTACGCTGAGCCGCCGGCCCACGGCACGGGCCTGGTCATAGGCGGTGGAGAGATACCGCAGGGCACGGGCCCCGCAGAGGATTTCCATGCGGACCCCCTCCCGGAACTTCTGGCAGGAGAGGACCTTAATCAGGCCCGCCTGCCCCGCCCGCTCCACATGGGTGCCGCAGCAGGCGCAGCGGTCCGCCTCNGGGAACTCCACAATGCGGACCTGGCCGGTGAGCTCCTTCTTGCTCCGGTAGTCCAGAGCCGCCAGCTCTTCGGAAGAGGGGTAGAAGATTTCGGTCTCCCGGTCCGCCCAGACGGCGGCGTTTNCCAGCCGTTCTGCCTCCAGGGCCTGTTCCCAGGTGATATCCGCGTTGTAGTCGATGGTGACGGCCTCCGCCCCCAGGTGGAAGCCCACGTTGTCGCAGTCATACAGCCGGCAGAGGATGCCGCTGAGGATGTGCTCCCCGGAGTGCTGCTGCATGTGGTCAAAGCGGCGGGCCCAGTCCAAAACCCCGGTGACCACCGTGCCGGGTTCCGCCGGAGCGGCGCAGGTGTGGACCACCGCGCCGTTTTTTTCATGGACGCCGGTGACGGCGATTTCCCCTCCAGCGGTTTTCAAAACGCCGTGGTCGGCGGGCTGTCCGCCCCCCTCGGGGTAGAAGGCCGTCTGGTCCAGGACCACCTTCCAGGCCTNCCCGGCGGACTCGCAGGAGAGGACCGTGGCGGGGAACTCCCGGAGATAGGGGTCCTGATAGTAGAGCTTTTGGGTTTCCATGTTCACATTCGCCTTTCTTTATAGCATCGTGTCCGTGACGGCCCTCNACACTGTCTCCGCCGGGAGAATCAGGAACNCCGCCGGAACCTGGGCGGCGTATCCCTGTCAGAGGGCGGGCCTCAAGGTCCCCTCCTCCGTCCGCTCCAAAAGGCCCAGCTCCAGCTTCCACCGGAGCACCCGGAGACAGGCCGCGTCCACGGCCTCCTCCTCCAGCGCGCCGTCCCTCACGGCCTGGATGACCCGGGGAATCTGGGTCCGGTAATCCGTGGTGACCACCAGGTCGTTCCCGGCCTGGATGGACATCACCGCCACGTTCCCCTCCGCCGCGTAGGCCTTCACCGCGTCCATGGCCAAATCGTCCGTCATGACCACGCCGTCAAAGCCCAGGTCCTCCCGGAGAATCCGGTGGACCTCCGGGGACAGCGACGCGGGGAGATTCGGGTCCATGCAGTTTACGATGTTGTGGCTCACCAGCACGGCGGGCCGGAGGCGGCGGAGCTCACCNGAGGGCCAGACCGTCTCCTCCACAGCGATACCCGCCTGAAAGGGGAGAAAATCCTGCTCCAGAAACTTCTCCATAGACCGTTCATCCACGGCCACGCCGGTGTGAGTATNTTTGTTGTTCCCATAGCCGGGGAAGTGCTTCAAGACGCTGCCCAGGCCATAGAAGGACTGGGCCTCCGTCACCCGGGCGGTATAATCCGCAGTCTCCTCCGCGTCCATGCCGGTGGTCCGATCATAGATGAAGTCGCCGGAGTTGGTGGACACGTCCGCCACCGGAGCCAGGTTCACATTGAAACCCAAGCTCTTCAGAAGGATGGACTTCTCCCGGGTCTCTCGGAGCAGAGCGTCCAATCCCTGCTTCCAGAGCTTGCCGGGGCTGGAGAACTTTTTGCTCCGCAAATGGGGGTTGGAGCTGACCCGGACCACGGTTCCCCCCTCCTCGTCCACGCCGATGAGCAGGGGAAGCTCCGCCGCCGCCTGATAGGAAGCGATGGTCTGGATAAGCTCGCTGGCCGTCTTATTCTGGGTGTCCCGGCCAAAGAGGAGATAGCCCCCCAGGTGATAGGTCATCACGTCCTCCACGGCGTTTTCCGCCGGAACCCGGACGAAAAAGAGCTGTCCCGCCTTCTCCTCCAGGGTCATGTCCTCCAAAAGGGCCAGCAGCGCGGCCTCCTCAGGGTCCTCCGGGGGTTCCGGCTCCTGTGGCTCCTCCGGCGGGGCCTCCGGGGCCTCAGCCGGGGGGA
>NZ_CAJMXG010000173.1:0-6555 GCF_905219725.1 Oscillibacter sp. CU971 | reverse complement strand
ACGCTGCGGCCATAGCGGTAGCGGCGGCGGCTGAACAGCAGCTTCCAGCCCCCGAAAACCGCGGCCAGGACCAAGACCACGCCCAGGGCCGCCTTGGCGGCGGCGGTGGAGAAAAATTCCTTCACGTCCCGCCAGAGGACCCGGATGCGGGAGGCTTCCACGCTGGTGAAGGCCAGCAGATCCACCTCCGCCAGTTCCTCTCCGTCCAGGGAAACGGTCATGGAGCCCAGCACGTCTCCCTCGGTGATGGGAGCCTCCACCGGGTCGGATTTCAAGACGACGGTTTTTTCCAGCTCCTCCAGGTCCGCCCCCTTGGGCAGCAGCAGCTCCACCGCCTGGGCGGGGCGGAGGGTCACATGGTCCGTGGAGGAGAGGGACACCGGGGCCTCCCCGGCTGCGTCGTCCTCCTTGAGGATGACCTGATAGGAAAAGTTGTCGAAGGCCCAGTTGTAGAGCTTGNCCGTGTACACAAAGCTGTAGGTCCACCAGATGCCCTTTTCATCCTGCGTCCGCTCCGCCCCCAGAATGACGCAGAGCAGATCCATGCTGGCGTGCTGGGCGGTGGTGACCAGGCAGTTCCCCGCCTGGGAGTGGGACCCGGTCTTGACGCCGTGAACGTCCGGGTTGTAGTACTCCCGGCCGCTGCGGATGAGNAAGTTGGTGTTGNTGAGGGTGCGCTCCTCGGACATGTTGGTGGCCGGGACGGTGTGGGAAGCGGCGTCGCAGACGGTCATGAACATGGGGTGCTCCAGGGCCGCCTTGGTGATGAGGTACAGGTCCCAGGCGGAGGTGTAGTGCAGGGAGTCGTGGTATCCGTGGGGGTTCATGAAGTGGGTGTTCTCACAGCCCAGCTCCTCCGCCCGGGCGTTCATCCGGTCCACGAAGCTGTCCACAGAGCCGGAGATCTTCTCCGCCANAATGGCCCCGGCCTCGTTGGCGGAGACCACCATCAGGCAGTAGAGAAGCTGATNCACCGTTAAAATCTCCCCGGCCTCAATGCCGGCGGTGCTGCCGTCCTCCGCCAGCCCCTCCAGGGCCGTGGGGGTGGCGGTGACCTCCTGGCTCAGCTTCAGCCGCCCNTCGTCGATGGCCTCCAGCACCAATAGGCAGGTCATGATCTTGGTGAGGCTGGCGGGGTAGAGCTCGTCATGCTCGTTTAAGGCATAGATTACCGCCCCGGTCTTCCGGTCCACCAGCAGGGCGGCCTTGGCCTGGACCTGTGGGTCCGTCACCTTTCCGGACCAGACGTCCGGGCCCGCCGCCCGGGCGGGGACGGCCAGCAGCCCCGCCAGCAGAAGGGCCAGGAAAAAAACTGATATAAAGCGCTTTGTTTTCATATCCATCCCCCAAAGTTTGTGTTATAATAGGCGTTAGCCAAAGGCAGAACCGGCGGCGAAGCGCCGCCCTTCGATGATTTCCCCTACAGTNTACCAAAAAAAACGGAGGAACGCAACCATGGAGACGCGCCGGAACGCCGCCTGGGGAGAAGGGGCCCTGCTGGGCCTGACGGGGCTGTTTTTGTGCCTGCTTTTGGGCCTGTTTCTCCGGGACCGGGCGGCTATGGAGGCGCCCACCTCCGTGGAGACGGCCCTGACGGCCCCCGTGGAGGAGGTCCGGCCGGACCTGTCCCCGGTAAACCTCANCACCGCGGACGAGGCGGCGCTGACCGCCCTCCCCGGCATCGGGGTGGCGCTGGCGGCGCGGATCGTGGAATACCGGGAGGAGCACGGGCCCTTTGAAGCCGTGGAGGATTTGACGAACGTTTCCGGCATCGGCCAGGGGAAGCTGGCGGCGCTGGAGGGACTTGTGACAGTGGAGGACAGCGAATGAAAATACTCGTGGTGGACGACGAGCGGNCCCTGGTGAAGGGAATCNAATTCANCCTGNAGAACGAGGGCTATGAGGTGGAGTGCGCCTATGACGGCGCCGCCGCCGTGGAGCTGGCCCGGGAGGGCAAGCTGGATCTCATTATTTTGGACCTGATGATGCCGGAGGTGGACGGGCTGGAGGCCTGCATGCGCATCCGGGAATTTTCCAACGTGCCCGTCATCATGCTGACCGCCANGAGCGANGACGCGGACAAGCTNATNGGCTTTGAGTGCGGGGCGGACGACTACCTGACCAAGCCCTTCAACATCC
Source organism: Oscillibacter sp. CU971 (assembly GCF_905219725.1). Lineage (NCBI taxonomy): Bacteria > Bacillati > Bacillota > Clostridia > Eubacteriales > Oscillospiraceae > Oscillibacter > Oscillibacter sp. CU971. The sequence continues at coordinate 4,416 of NZ_CAJMXG010000173.1, read as the reverse complement.
TGGAGCTGAAGGCCCGGGTCCGGGCCCTGCTCCGCCGGGCCGCCGGGGTCCAGCGGACCCGGGGCAGCATCCTGACCGCCGGGGGCATCACATTGAACACGGAGGAGCGCTCCGCCGCCCGGGGGGAGACGCCTGTGGATCTCACCGCCAAGGAGTACGACCTCATCGAGCTTTTGATGCGCAATCCCCGGCGGGTCTACAGCCGGGAAAATCTCATGAACGTGGTCTGGGGCTACAGCTACGCCGGGGACTACCGGACGGTGGACGTCCACATCCGCCGCCTCCGGGAGAAGCTGGAGGAGAACCCGGCGGAGCCGGACCACATTATGACCAAGTGGGGGGTGGGGTACTATTTCAAGGAGTGAACGCCCCTGCTGGGGCAGCTTGCAGTTCCGCGTCGGCCTGAGCTACATCGCCGTCATTCTGGCGGTGCTGCTGCTGCTGAACACCTATCCCCTTCTGGTGTCCGAGGACCTGGTCTTCCACTCTAAGGCCACCAACCTCCAAAGCAGCGTCTCCGTCANGNTGAACGCCCTTTCCGGCCTCTCCCCCCTGACGGAGGAGAACGTGGCGGACGCCATGGCCGTGGCGGAGGAGGCGGGCCTCTCCCGCATCCTGGTCACCGACAGCGCGGGCCGGGTGCTCTACGACACCCGGGAGACCGGCTCCGCCGTGGGAAGCATGGCCCTTTACACGGAGATCGTCCAGGCGCTGCTGGGCTATGACGCGTTTAGCTGCACCTTCCGGCAGGGGGCCTTCCGCAGCCGGGCCTCCTCGCCCATCATGTATCAAAACCAGGTGATCGGCGCGGTCTATGCCTATGAGTACGACACGGAGCAGGCCGCCCTGCTCCTGGGGCTTCAGGACACGCTGCTGCGCCTCTCCGCCGTGGCGGGGGGGCTGGTGCTGGTGCTGAGCCTGATTCTCTCCAAGGCCCTGACCCATAAGATCGGCCTGCTCCTCACCGCCATCCGCCAGGTGCGGGAGGGGGCCTACAGCCACCGGGCGGACATCCGGGGCCGGGACGAGATCGCCCAGATCGGCCACGAGTTCAACAGCCTGACGGACCGCCTCCAAACCACGGAGAACGCCCGCCGCCGCTTTGTCTCCGACGCGTCCCACGAGCTGAAAACCCCCCTGGCGGCCATCCGCCTTTTGTCGGACTCCATTTTGCAGACGGAGAACATCGACCCGGAAACCACCAAGGAGTTTGTCACCGACATCGGCCGGGAGGCGGAGCGCCTCTCCCGCATCACGGAGGACCTCCTCCGCCTGACCCGGCTGGACAGCGGCGTGCTGGAGCCCCCGGCGGCGGTGGACATTCTGCCGGTTTTGGAGCAGGTCATGCGGATGATGAACCTCGTCGCCCAGGAGANGGGCGTGGACCTCACCTACTCCGCCGGAGGGGACTGCGCGGTTCTGGGCACCCGGGACGAGACCCATCAGGTTATCTACAACCTGGTGGACAACGCGGTGAAGTACTCCGCCATCGGCGGCTCCGTCCAGGTTTCCCTGGAGCGGGTGGGGGAGCTGGTGGTCCTCACCGTGGCGGACAACGGCGCGGGTATCCCCGAGGCGGATCTGCCCCGGATTTTCGAGCGGTTCTACCGGGTGGACAAGGCCCGGTCCCGGGCCGCGGGAGGCACGGGCTTGGGCCTCGCCATCGTCAGCGACACGGTGAAGCGCCGGGGCGGCGCCGTGGAGGCCGCCAACCGCCCCGGCGGAGGCGCGGTGTTCACCGTCCGCTGGCCCGCGCTGGAGAGGAGGGAGGACGCGTGAAAAAGCGAATCGGTCTCCTNCTGCTTGTCCCCNTGCTCCTGCTGCCGGCGGGCTGCCGGCGGGAGGAACCCGCCCGCACCGCCTATGACCTCTATTTCCAGGAGGCGGACCTGACCTACTCCGCCGGGGAGTCCCCCTTCCGCACGGAAACCGTGTACTTATACGACGCCGAGACGGACAGCGCCCCCCGCCTGGCGGAGGCGCTGATCAGCGAGNTGCTGNAGGGCCCCGCCGACGAGACCTTAAAAAGCACCCTCCCCGCCGGGACTACTCTCCTTTCCCTGGAGATTGAGGGGGACCGGGCCCGGGTGGACCTGTCCCCCTCCTATGAGAGCCTGTCCGGCGTGGCGCTGACCCTGGCGGANAGCGCCATCGCCATGACCCTCTCCCAGGTGCCGGAGGTCTCTTCCGTCCAGATCACCGTCCGGGGCCGGGAACTGGCCTACCGGGACCGGCAGGTGCTNAACCTCCGGGAGCTGCTGCTGACCCCGGAGGAGGANGTCGTCAGCACCGTGGAGGCCCGGCTTTACTTTTTGAACCAGGAGGGCCGCCTCACGGCGGCGGAGCAGATTCTGGATCTCTACGAGGGCGACACCCAGGTCTCCGCCGTGGCCAAGGCCCTGGAGGGCCGCCCGGAGGGCCGGGACCTGCTGTCCCCCCTGCCGGAGGGCTTCCAGGTGAAGTCCGTCTGGCTGGAGGAGGACATCTGCTATGTAAATCTCTCCTCCGCCCTGCTGGAGGGGCTGGGGGAAAGCGCCCTCCAAACCGCCCTCCGGGCCCTGGAGGACTCTCTTTCCTCCCTGGAGGCGGTGGAGGAGGTCCGGTTCCTGGTGGACGGTGAATTCCGCNGGGACCTGGGGGCCTTCGGCGGCGAGGAAGAGTAAAGTTTTGTCCTTGACATCCGGTTTTCGCTCCTGTACACTGGGAAAGGTGGACCTTTTTTTAAGGCCCGCCGTCCATTAAGACAGAAGAAACAGGAAGGAGAACCCCGCCATGACAACCCCCTCCGGCCAGCAGGCGCTGTTCCAGATTCGAGGCATTCCCCCGCTTGGGTCCGCCGTCTCCCTGTCCCTTCAGCACCTTGTCGCCATGATTGTGGGCTGCGTCACGCCGCCCATCATCATCGCCGGGGCCATCGGCCTCAGCCCGGCGGATCAGGTACTGCTGATTCAAGCGTCCCTGGTGATGTCCGCCGTGTGCACCCTCATCCAGCTTTACCCTGTGAATAAGTATTTCGGCTCCGGCCTGCCGGTGATCATGGGCGTCAGCTTTGCCTACGTGCCCAGCATGCAGGCCATCGCCTCCGCCGGGGGCGGCGTGGGGGCCGTGGCCGGGGCCATGATCGTGGGCGGAATCGTCGCCATCGTGGTGGGCGTGTTCGTGAAGAAAATCCGCCTCCTGTTTCCGCCGGTGATTACCGGCACGGTGGTCTTTACCATCGGCCTGTCCCTCTACCCCACGGCCATCAACTACATGGCGGGAGGAACCGCCAATACATNTGAGCTGGTNGTGGNAACNAAGCGCCAGACGGAGGCCCTGGTCTACGGCTCCTGGCAGAACTGGCTGGTGGCCGCGCTGACCCTGGCCATCGTCATGCTGCTGAACAACCACGGAAAGGGCATCTGCAAGCTGGCCTCCATCCTCATCGGCATGCTCTGCGGCTATGTGATTTCCATGTTCTTCGGCATGGTTTCCTTCGCCGAGGTGGGGCCTGCCGCCTGGTTTTCCCTGCCCCGGGTGATGCACTTCGGCGTCACCTTTGACCTGCCCTCCTGCGTGGCCATCGGTCTGCTCTTCGCCATCAACTCCATCCAGGCCATCGGCGACTTCACCGCCACCACCGTGGGCGGCCTGGACCGGGACCCCACGGACCAGGAGCTTCAGGGGGGCATCATCGCCTATGGCTTCAGCAACATCCTGACGGCCTTTTTCGGCGGCCTGCCCACCGCCACCTACTCCCAGAACGTGGGCATCGTCACCACCAACAAGGTGGTGAACCGGGTGGTCTTTACCATGACCGGCGGTTTTTTGCTGCTGGCGGGATTGTCCCCCAAGTTCGCGGCGGTGCTGACCACCATCCCCCAGTGCGTTCTGGGCGGGGCCACCATCACCGTTTTTTCCACCATCGCCATGACGGGCATGAAGCTCATCGCCTCCCAGAGCCTGACGGCCCGGAACACCACCATCGTGGGCCTGTCCGCCGCCCTGGGCGTGGGCGTATCCCAGGCCAGCGGGGCCCTGGCCCAGTTCCCGGAGGGCTTCACCATGATTTTCGGCAAATCCCCGGTGGTCATCGCCACGCTGATGGCGGTGCTGCTGAACCTGATTCTGCCCAAAGAGAAAGCTTGAGAGAAATTGAGGTAACCATGGAAATCGAAATTCTGCGCTTTCGCTGCCCCGGCCTGGAGGACGGCGGACGCTTCCCCCTGGACAATACCGGCCGGGGAAAGGATCTTTCTCCGGAAATCGTTTTGGAGAACCTGTCTCCCCAGGCCAAGACCCTGGCGGTCACCCTGGAGGATATGTCCCACCCCTGTCTCCTACACACATCTCCGAGCCCACGAGACGGACTCCTACCTCGTATGGCGTCGTCTGCTCGAAAAAAACAACTTGGCATAGACAGTCTCTCTATCATTT
>NZ_CAJMXG010000172.1:0-6574 GCF_905219725.1 Oscillibacter sp. CU971 | reverse complement strand
GCATATCTGGTGTCTATATAATACACATATTTCATTTGGCAGATACATAACCGACTGCGGAGAGCGTCCGCGGGCGGTTTTTTGTATCTGCTTTTCCTTTCCCATACATAACCAAAAATCCAGAAACAGAAAGGTGGCGAAAGCGACAACTGAATGACCGCCCGAACAGCTAAACCGCCATGACCTCCCTCAAGGGAGCGAGCGCCCCGCAGGGGGACGGCACAGCACCGAGCAGGGTTGCCTGCCAGGAACTGCTTCGGGGAAAACGGCTTCCCATATCGAAAATTTCTGCTTTTGAATTTCAATGATATGAGAAAGGACACCATGACGAAAAACAACGAAAACCAGAACTGCCGGTATATGACCCGGCGCATCGGCTCCACCACCTACAAGGTGAAGGTGGTCTTTTCCGACAACGGCGGCGAAACGATGGAGGAAAAAATTTTGCGGATGATCCGAAATGAGGGGCTGCAAAACGGTGGGGAACGTGGTACAATGGATGCACCACAAATGAGCCGTCAGTCTGAAAGGAGCGCGTCATGAGCGCAAGACAGACTGAGGAAAAGATAACGGCTTTATATGAGAGGCTCTCTCGTGACGATGAATCCGCTGGGGACAGTAATTTGATCGTGAATCAGAAAAAATACCTGGAGGGCTACGCCGCCCAGCATAGCTTCTCCAATATCGTCCATTACACTGATGACGGATGGTCGGGCGGCAATTTCGACAGACCGGCGTGGAAACGGCTGGTGGCCGACATCGAGGCCGGAAAAGTGGCTCTGGTACTCACAAAGGACATGAGCAGAATCGGCAGAGATTACCTCCAGACAGGATTTTATACGGAGGTTCTCTTTCGCAAATTCGGGGTGCGCTTCATTGCCATTGGCAACAGCATTGACAGCGCCGACCCCAGTTCCAGTGAGTTTGCTCCTTTTGTCAACCTTGTGCAGATGAAAAAGATACCGCCCAAAAACAACAAAATAAAATCACGCAATATTGCACAAAACACAATATCAACGCAGGAAGGATGTAGAAAAAGTTGAATTTTTCAAAAAAGTCTCCCGTTTCAAAAAATTTACGCACCAAAGATGCAAAGTCCGCTATTTATGGACGGAGTAAACTCGCTATCCACCTACCCCCAAAGTGACCGGAAAAGTCCGGCAGCTCTGGGGGCTTTTGTTTTCCCACCACTGTTACATTTGCTTCGTTTGCCCCCTGGTTCTTTGGTGGTGTTGGTAATAGCTTTCTCAATGCCTTTCGACTATACTTGCCTTGCAATCAGCGGAAAGGAGAATAGCAGAGGGAGGGACGGCTGATGGATCTCCATATGAGGGAATTTGACGGGACCACCTTCGGGATGTCTGTGGAGGCATCCTCCCCGGCGTTCAGGCGGATGAAGAAAAACGCTTTCACAGGAAAAATCAAGCCCCGTGGAAGCTGGGTCGAACGGACTGTCCGCTGTGTCCGGGCCGCCGATGTGGCCGCCGTCATGGGCGAAGCCGGGTGGCTGGTCAGAGAATTACAGTGCATGGAAACCATCCGCTGGGGCAATGACGATACCGAATACTACATCATTTATGAGGAAGGATGTGAAAAATGAGCAGTTTTTTTGAGCAGGAGCTGTGGCATCTGTTCGGAGATGGAAAGACCTTTGACAACCCCGCCTGTTCGGGCCGGGCGTGTCTCGGAACGCTGGGCCGGGATCTGCGGGTTCGGGCGCAGTTTATCTCCACCCACATCTCTGGCGAGTACAATGCCCTGAAGCTGACGGTGCTGAACCGCACGGACGGGCCGGTGGACACCCTGGTGCTGAAGCTGAAAGACCTGCTGGGCAAGAAGCCTGTCCCCGGCAACCCCAACTTCCGCAGCGGGGTGACTCCCCACATCTGGGAGGACTATGGGAAGTTTGAGTGGTACGCCTATCACCCCACTGAAGCGGACTACGAAACGATCCGGCAGGCCACCAAGCAATACCTGGATGTGTTCCGTGACCGGCAGCAGGAGCGCGTCCAGGACCAGGACGGCCCCAAGCTGGTGTACATCTGCGCCCCGCTCCGGGGAGAGGTGGAGAAAAACATCGAGTTCGCCCGCCAGAAAGCCCAGGAGGTGTTCCAGGCGGGCGACATCCCTGTCTGCCCCCATCTCATGTTCCCGCCTGTCGCTGACCCGGAGAATCCCCAGCAGGATCAGGCGGCACGGGAAATGGGCCTGCGGCTGGTGGAGTCCTGTCAGCAGGTCAATGTCTACGGGCCGGAGTGGACGGAGGGAATGTGGGCGGAGATCCGCCACGCCATGGATCTGGGCATTGAGGTCAAGACTGACCAGCAGACCATTGGGCACAGCCCGCCCCGCAGGCAGGTACCCCGGAAAGGCAAAGGTGCGCGATGAGCAGTGAACGGAAGGACACCCTGAAGAAGCGGCTGGATGAAAACTACACAGATTTTATAGAATCTCTTCAAGAAAAAACAGTTTCTGAGCTGATTGCCATGGCCCCGGAGATCACCGCCGCCCAGCAGCTCCACACGGAGCTGCTGGACGCCTGCGATGACGAGGATATGGAATTTCTGCTCCGATTTGACGATCCGCTGGAGGTTGTGCGCGGCTATTGGGAGTCCGAGATCACCGGCTACGACCACAGCGGGGAGATGGGCCATATGCTGTGGGAAATCCGTGACAGAGAACTGTACGAAAAAGAGCAGCTTGCCCAGACCCCGGAGGACGTGGGCGGCGCTGTTCAGTCTGAAAATCTGACGGAAAGGAAAAATCCCATGAGCGATGTGAAACAGATCAACGCAGAGGACCTGCGGCACATGGAGGGTGAGGAGGGCCTCGTCCTCCAGGGCTGCGGCGGCGACCCCCAGGAGTGGGTGGACGGCATCAACCGGGAACTCACCGAGGCCGGCATTCTGCTGGGCGGCAGCAAATTAGAGAATGTCGTATCCTTCCGGCACGATGGGGTGACCTGCCTGCTGTTTCCCTTCGGAGATGCGGAACTGAATATTGGGAAGTTCGCCATGTGGCGCATCCAGACCCATGACCGATACGGCGGCACATGGCTGTCCGACTACGTCCCCAATCGGCTGGGCGGCTTTCTGCACCAGCCGTCCAGACAAAAGCCCACCATGAGCCTGATCGGAATGGACGGCAACATCTTTGCGGTCATGGGCAAAGCCTCTTCGCTGCTGAAAGAGGCGGGCATGGGGGATCTGGTCAGCCACATGGTCCAGCGCGTCACCACCTGCGGGGACTACAGCAAAGCCCTCAATATCATCANCGAGTATGTGGAGACAGAGCTGTCTCCGCCTGCTATACCCCAAAAATCTAACAAGAAGAAAGCGAGGAACACATATGAGCGATAATCCCAAGTGGGAGATCATCCAGGGCGATGCCCTGAAGCTGCTGGGAGGTTTCTCCCCTGGAACCTTTGACGCCGTCATCACCGACCCGCCCTACGCCTCCGGGGGCCGCACCCAGGCGGAGAAGAACAAGTCCACCGCCAAGAAGTATTCCAGCATGGGGGACCACGCGCCCCCGCCCTTCGAGGGGGACGCCAAGGATCAGCGTTCCTGGACCCGCTGGGCGGCGGAGTGGCTGGCAGACGCCCGGAAGCTGTGCAAGCTGGGAGCGCCGGTGTGTATGTTCATTGACTGGCGACAGCTCCCCGCCGCTTCCGATGCCCTCCAGTGGGCAGGCTGGATCTGGCGCGGCACCGCCGTCTGGGACAAGGGCAACTCCCGCCCCCAGAAAGGCCGCTTCCGCCAGCAGGCCGAGTACATCGTCTGGGGCTCCAACGGCGATATGCCCATCAACCGCCCCGTCCCCTGCCTGTCGGGGGTGTTCAAGTACGGCAACCCCCAGAACCGCATCCACCTGACGGAGAAGCCCCTGCAGCTCATGCGGGACATTGTGAAGATCACCGAGCCGGGTGGCCACATCCTGGACCCCTTCGCCGGGTCCGGCACCACCGTCCTGGCCGCTGTGCTGGAGGGCTACACCGCTACCGGCATCGAGGTCACGGACGAGTACGCCCGCCTCGCCAGAGAGCGGATCGCCCAGGAGCTGGCCCAGGCGGCGTGACCGATAACTGTCTGCCGATTCATCTGGATATTGTCAAAAAGGTGCGGTATGATGTGGGCTACCAAACAACAGGAGGTGTCGCAAAATGAAAGTGAAATTTTCCTTTGACAAAGCCGCCGTAGAGCGGCGAGGCCACACGCTGGAGGATGTTCACCGGACGGTAAAAAGCCTGTTCGCCGCCCACAGCCTGCCCTGTGTCTCCGAGGGTGACCCCCTGTCCTTCCAGGACAAGGGCCACGGCGATGACTTCGCGTGTATGTGGGATATTATCCTGTCTCTGCTGCGCTCGGACTGGTTCATGGCCTGCGCCACCGCCTGCGTCTGGCAGGATGAGGACGGCGAGGAGGACGTACTCGCCCAGGCCGGAAAGGCACGGGGTGCTGTGTAACATGGGGATGAGCCGGAAAGAAATCACCTTCGATCTGAGCCAGGAGGCGCTGAGACAGCACTATCCCCGCAAGGAGACGGGCCGGGACCCGCAGTTTTTCAAGCGGGCCTACAAGGATATCCAGCGGTTCATGGAGACCAACGGCTTTGAGCGGCGACAGTATTCCGTGTATGTCTCCACGGAGAAGCTGACTGCACTGGACGTTGCCCTCCTGACCCAGAAGATGGCGGAACAGCTTCCCTGGCTGCGGCACTGCGTCAGGGAAATCACGGCAACAAACATCGGGGCGCGGCACAGCCTCCTGGGCCTGCTGCGCGACCATACGCCGCCCGCTGAACTCCTGCCGCCGCCTGTTCGGCGGGGACGGCAGAAAAACAGAAAAGCAATGCAGGAACGATAGACGGCAGGGTGAATACAATTCACCTTGCTTCTCTTTTTTACAGAAATCTGGGTGAATCTATTACACCCAACAGGAGGTGGGAAGTTGCCAAAATCTACGATCTGCGGCTGTTTCTTCTTCAAAGCCAGCCACGCCCAGGAGCTGGTGGAGGTTAAGACCGCCCAGCTCATCCTGGTGGAGGTGGTCAAGATCCTCCAGTTGACCGGCCAGCAGTTTCAGAATTTTTCCGCCAATTTGCTGCGGGATATGCCCTTCCTCATCCCCAATAAGCACCTTACTGGCTACGACAAAGGAGTGACCCGCTGCCTGCTGGTGACCACCAGGGGCCGCAGGGACGGTATCCTGGTGGACTGCCAAGGCTACAACTACGCCCGGTATTCGTGCTATGTCCCCGAAAAGCGGAGCCTGGATCTGCGTGATGTGCCGGTAGACCACTACGATCTGAAGCTCCGGCAGCCCCGGCGCCAGCGGGAGCGGTGATGATTTTCTCTTCGAGAGAGCGGGCGCCGCCCGCCCGTTCCAATCAACCTACCGCTTGGAGCGAAGCCCCGCCGCTGGCGGGGCCGAGGCCGACACCGCCCCCTGGGCGGTGTCGGCGCAAGCATAGCGCAAAGATATCTTTTGCGCGCTTGCAGGGGTAAGCCCCTGACCCCAATGCCGCNNGCGGNCGGAAATTNTGCGGCCCAGAGGCCGTGGAAAGGAGCGTTGATGCAAAAGAAATACGAGATATGCCTGCGGCTGTCCAAGGAAGAAAAAGAACTGTTGGAACACAGCGCCCGTCTCTGCGGTCTATCCAAGACGGCCTATCNGCGCCGCCTGCTGTTGGGAACGGAGGTCAAGGCCCGCCCCTCCCAGGAGATCAAGGAGCTGCGGACGGAGATCCACCACATCGGCAACAATATTAACCAGATCGCCCGCAGCGTCAACGCCGGTATCGCCAGGGCGGAGGACGCTAAACGGGGGCTGTTCCTGCTGGATCAGGTCTACGAGCTGATGTATCAGATCGCAAAGAAATAGAAACTTATTATATCTTGCTGGTGTTGCTTGGAATGCATTTGATTTTAGAGGAAGAATGCTCTATAATAGATTTATCAAGATGTGGCATTGTCTTTTTAGTTCAATAAAAATGACTGGCAGCGCCGGAAAAATAATTCTCCCCCATATCTGGAGGTATATGATGCAGATTTCAAGCAGATTTACGATTGCTGTCCATGCCCTTATTTGTATTGAGATGTTCAAAAATGACCGGAAGGTAACCAGCGACTTCATCGCCTCCAGCGTAAACGTCAATCCCGTTGTCATTAGGCGGCTGTTACAGCAACTAAAAAAAGCCGGCATTGTGCAGGTCATGCGCGGGAGCGGCGGAACGGATACTGCAAGACCCATTGATGAGATCACACTGCTTGATGTCTATAACGCTGTAGAGTGTGTAGACGAGGGTGGACTTTTTCACTTCCACGAAAATCCGAACCAGCTCTGCCCCGTTGGGAGAAACATTCACGCTGTTTTGGATGTCAGGCTTGATGAGATTCAGAAAGCAATGGAAAAAGAAATGGGATCGGTGACGATACAAGATGTTTTGAACGACACGAAACGGCTGGCATGACGATTTTCCGCTTCAGGCAGAAAAGCTCTAAGAAGCTGTACCAATAGGCTAAAACCGCTTGAGTAAAGTGCTGAAAGCAGCAATGGTGCAAACAGCTTGTGCA
>NZ_CAJMXG010000171.1:0-6600 GCF_905219725.1 Oscillibacter sp. CU971 | reverse complement strand
GGCCCGGATCGCCCGACTGGAGGACAATCAAGCCGCCCGGGCGGCTTGATTGTCCTCCAGCCGGGCGATCCGGGCCTCTAGGGCCGTCAGGTCCCCGGAAAGGCTTTCGTCGCACAGGCGCAGAAGGCACAGCTCCGCATCCAAGCGGCGGTTGGCGCTGGCGTACAGCTCCGCCGAGGCCTTTTGCAGGGTGGAGGCCCGGTGCAGGAAGCGCCCGGCGGGCACGCCTTTTCCCAGGCGGTCCAGGGCGGCGGCGTCGTAGCCGCCGGAGAGCAGGGCCGCGCCGCCCTTGGGGGCGGTCTTTTGGAGGAGCAGATCCCTTGTGAGGGTGGACAGCTCCGAGAGCACCGCCCCCATGTCCTTGCCGCCCTTGTAGAGCTCGTCCAGCAGGAGGAGGGCCTCCTGGGCGTCCCGGCTCAAAATCAATTCCATCAGCCGGGCGGTCTGGAGGTTTCCCGCCAGCCCCAGCACGTCCAGCACCGCGGCGGCGTCAATGGTCCCTCCGGCGGCGGCGCACTGGTCCAAAAGGCTCAGCCCGTCCCGCAGGGCACCGTCCGCCAGGCGGCTTNAAAGCTCCGCCCCGTCGGGCCGGAGGTCGANGNGTTCCTGTTCCGCCACATAGCTCAGCCGCCGGGCCGCGTCCTCCGGCCGGATGCGCCGGAAGGAGAACCGCTGGCAGCGGGAGAGGATGGTGGCGGGGACCTTGTGAAGCTCCGTGGTGGCCAGGATGAACATCANGTGCTCCGGCGGCTCCTCCAGGATTTTCAGCAGCGCGTTGAAGGCGGCGGTGGAGAGCATGTGAACCTCGTCCACGATGTAAACCCGCTTTTTCACGTTGGCGGGGGAGTAGACCGCTTCGTCCCGGAGGGCCCGGACCTGGTCCACGCCGTTGTTGGAGGCGGCGTCCAGCTCCAAAACGTCCAGGAAGCCGCCGCTGTCGATGCCCACGCAGGAGGGACACTTGCCGCAGGGGTCTCCGTCCACGGGGGCCTCGCAGTTCACGGCCTTGGCGAGAATCTTGGCGCAGGTGGTTTTCCCGGTGCCCCGGGTGCCGGTGAAGAGGTAGGCATGGGAGGTTCGCCCCTCGGCCACCTGGCGGCGGAGAGTCTCGGTAATGTGTTCCTGGCCGATGACGTCGGCAAAGGCCTTGGNCCGCCACTTTCGATAGAGGGCCTGATACACGGGCCTGGTCCCCTCCTNCCTCNCAGCGGGGGCGCTCAAGCCNCCCGCCGGTTCTTCAAACCGCTAAGCCTTGGTATAAGGCTAAAGAAAAGGAAATCCTCCACACGCAGCTGCGGAGCCGGTTGCCTCGCGGCACATGAAACATTCCGCTTAATGCTGCTCGGTTNCCCGCCTGACATGGTTCGCAGAGCTTCATTGCGCGAGACCGGCTCCGCAGCTGCCTGCGGAGGACTGCCTTTGTATTCTACTATATTCTTTCCCAAATGGCAACAAAAAAATTTCCAATCTTCAAAAAAGGTCCCGCCGTTCTGAAAACGGCGNGACCACACTNATCGNTTCGGCTTACTTGTTGTCCACAGAGAACATATAGGCGATCAGCTCCACCATCTTGTTGGCGTAGCCGGTTTCGTTGTNGTACCAGGAGACGACCTTGACAAAGTTGTCGGTCAGGCTGAGGCCGGCCTTCTTGTCGAAGATGGAGGTGAGGGGGCAGCCCAGGAAGTCGCTGGAAACCACGTCCTCGTCGGTGTAGCCGAGGATGCCCTTCAGCTCGCCCTCGCTGGCTTCCTTCATGGCCTTGCAGATGTCCTCATAGCTGGCGGGCTTTTCCAGGCGGGCGGTCAGGTCCACCACGGACACGTCCAGGGTGGGAACGCGCATGGAGATGCCGGTCAGCTTGCCGTTCAGCTCGGGGATGACCTTGCCCACGGCCTTGGCCGCGCCGGTGGAGGAGGGGATGATGTTGCCGGTGGCCGCGCGGCCGCCCCGCCAGTCCTTCATGGAAGCGCCGTCCAGCAGCTTCTGGGTGGGGGTGACGGAGTGGACGGTGGTCATCAGGCCCTCGACGATGCCGAACTTCTCATTCAGAACCTTGGCGATGGGGGCCAGGCAGTTGGTGGTGCAGGAGGCGTTGGAGACATAGGTCATGTCGGAGGTGTACTTTTTATTGTTCACGCCCATGACAAACATCGGGGTGTCGTCTTTGGAGGGGGCGCCCATGATGACATGCTTGGCTCCGGCCTTGATGTGGCCCTCGCACTTGCTCTTTTCCAGGTGCTGGCCGGTGCACTCGCAGATATACTCCGCGCCGACGGTGCTCCAGGGAATGTCGGAAACTTCCTTGGCGGTGAAGACCTTGAACTCCTTGCCGTCCACCACCAGGGCGTCGGCGGTGTAGGAGACCTCGCCGGGGAACTTGCCGTGCACGCTGTCATACTTCAGCATGTAGGCCATATACTCGGGGTTCATGAAGGGGTCGTTCAGGCCGACGACCTCGACGTCGTCGCGCTTCAGGGCGGCGCGGAACACGATGCGGCCGATGCGGCCAAAACCATTGATGCCGATTTTCGCTTTCATAATACAGGAACTCCTTTCGAATTTTGGGTACAAATTGTACCGGAATGCCATATAAACGATTGCGTAAACGATTTGTTTGGGTGTTTTCCAGAAGTAATAGTATCACAGCGTGAAGTTTTTGGCAATCATCATTTCAAACAACAATTTGAAAGGGCCGTTGTGAATTTTTGATAATAAAGCATCTCTTTTCCAAACCGCTTGAAACGACTGGCATTGCTTCCCTGGAAAAGGATTCCCAAAGGAGCGGGGATTATGCGGCGCGGATGGGAAGAGGCGCAAATTACTTGGTGATTCCGACCGAAAAAGAGGGCTGCATTTGGCTGAAGTGTGAAAAAGCAAAAATAGGTTGACCTTTTCGAAAAAAGACTTGCCGCCGGAGGAAAGATATGTTATTCTTATAAAAGAATAACGAGGAGGAGGGCCTTTTATGCGACGGCGGATTCCGCGCTGTGTAGTGTCCTTCCACACCACTGCCGGAGCCATGGCCGCGGAGCGCCTCTGCCGCCGGGAGGGGCTGGAGGGAAAGCTGATCTCCGTTCCCCGGAGCGTTACCTCCGACTGCGGGCTGGCCTGGTCCGCCCCGCCGGAGCTGCGGGAGATTCTGGAGCGCCGCTTCCGGGAGGCGGNCATCGAGGCAGCGGGCTTCCATGCGCTGACCCTTTGATGGGTCCTTTTTCCGAAAAGCGTTATTCTAAAGAAAGAATAGCAGATTGAGGAGGAACTTTATGAAAGAAAACACCTTTGCCCGCCGCTATGGCCTGATGATCCTGGCTGGGGGCGTGGTGGGCGCGGCGGCGCTGATCTTGACCGCCGCCGGGAACCCCAAGAACATGGGCTTTTGCATCGCCTGTTTTGAGCGGGACATCGCCGGCGCCCTGGGCCTCCACGGCGCGGGGAAGGTTCAGTATCTCCGCCCGGAGATTCCCGGCATCGTCCTGGGGGCCATGCTCTCGGCCCTGTCCTTCCGGGAGTTCAAGGCCCGGGCGGGGTCCTGCCCCGCCAGCCGCTTTGTGCTGGGGCTGTTTGTGATGATTGGCGCGNNGGCCTTCCTGGGCTGCCCCCTGCGGATGGTCATCCGCCTGGGCGGCGGGGACCTGACCGCCGTGGCGGGCCTGCTGGGCTTTCTGGCGGGCATTTTGGTGGGCGTGGCCTTTTTGAAAAAGGGCTTTTCCCTGGGCCGGGCCTATCCGGTGAAGCGGGGAGAGGGGCTGATTCTGCCCGCCGTGATGGCGGGCCTGCTGGCCCTGCTTCTCCTGGCCCCGGGGCTTTTGAAGTTCTCTGAGGAGGGGCCGGGGTCCATGCGGGCCTTCTGGCTGATTTCCCTGGCCGCCGGGCTGGCGGTGGGCTTTTTCGCCCAGAGGAGCCGCCTGTGCATGGCGGGAGGGCTCCGGGATGTCTTTTTGCTCCGGGATTTCACCCTTCTGGCGGGTTTCCTGGCGATTTGGGCCACCGTCACCGTGGGAAATCTCATTCTTGGGAATTATAACCTCTCCATGCTCTCTCAGCCCGTGGCCCACAGCCAGCACCTCTGGTCTTTCCTGGGCATGGCCCTGGCGGGCTGGGGCTCCATCCTGCTGGGGGGCTGCCCTCTGCGGCAGCTGATTTTGGCGGGCGAGGGCAGCGGCGACGCCGCCGTGACGGTNCTGGGCATGGTGGCGGGAGCGGCGGCCGCCCACAACTTCGGCCTGGCGGGGAATCCCGACAGCGCGGCGGACGGCGTGTACCAGGTGGGCGNCATTGGGACGGCGGGCATGATCGCCGTCGTCATCGGTTTCGCGGTTCTGCTGGCAGTGAGCCTGCTTCATCTTCCCGGAAAGGAGGAAGCGTGATGGTCGACGCGAGAGGGCAGTCCTGCCCCATTCCGGTGGTCATGACCCGGAAGGCCCTGGAAAAGGAAAAGCCCGCCCGGCTGGAGGTCCTGGTGGACGCCCAGGTGGCGGTGGAGAACGTCACCCGCTGCGCCCGTTCCCTGGGCTACCAGGTGACGGCGGAGCCCCAGGGGACGGATTTCAAGCTGATCCTGAGCAAATAGCGGAAAAGGCGGCGCCNGGCGNGGCGCCGCNTTTCTCGCTTGACGGGGGCGCATCAAAAGCGGTATAATAAAAATGTAAAACCATATCGGAGGCGGGGAAATGGGCTGCAAGAAGAGCTATGCCCTGCCGCGGATTGCCTGTCTGATTGGCGTGCGCCTCCTGGTTCCGCCCCCGCTGCGGCGATCTCATCTGGCAACGCGCCTCGCGTTCCAATTTTTAAGGAGGTCCCCTCCATGCCTTACACGAAAGACAAAAAGCGCGTCCTCCTCATCGGAACCGGCGGCACCATCGCCTCGGAGGTGACGGAGGGAGGCCTGGCTCNGGAGCTGACCACGGAGCAGCTTCTGCGCCACGTTCCCGGCATTTCGGATATCTGCGCCGTGGCCTGCCTCCAGCTTTTAAACCTGGACAGCACCAACATCGGCCNNGGCCACTGGCTCCAAATGGCCNGGTGCCTCCGGGAACACTACGGCCGTTACGACGGCTTTGTCCTCACCCACGGTACGGACACCATGGCCTACACGGCGGCGGCCCTGAGCTATTTGATCCAGGGAAGCCCCAAGCCCATCGTCCTCACCGGCGCGCAGAGGCCCATCGGCTTCGACTCCACGGACTCCAAGACCAACCTGACGGACGCGGTCCGCTGCGCGTCGGAGGACCTTCCCGGGATCTCCATTGTCTTCGACGGGAAGGTCATTCCCGGCACCCGGGCCAGGAAGACCCGGTCCAAGAGCTTCCAGGCCTTTTCCAGCATCAACTACCCCTATCTCGGCANCCTCCGGGACGGGGTGCTCCTGCGCTATATCCGCCAGGACTGCGGAGCCTATCCCGTGTTCTATGACACGCTGAACACCCGGGTNGCCCTGTTAAAGCNCCTTCCCGGCATGGACCGGGGGGCGGCGGACTTCCTTCTGGAGCGAAACGACGGACTGATCATCGAGAGCTTCGGCGTGGGGGGCCTGCCTGAGTCCGGGGGATTCTACCACTGTGTGGACGAAGCCCTGGCGGCGGGGAAGACCCTGGTCANCACCACCCAGGTGGAGAACGAGGGCAGCGACGTGGGAGTCTACCATGTGGGACATGCCCTGAAAAACAAGCTGGGGGNGCTCGAGGCCTATGACATGACCACCGAGGCCGTGGCGGCCAAGCTGATGTGGATTCTGGGCCAGACCCGGGAGCGCAGAGAGGTGGAGCGCCTCTTCTACACGCCGGTGGCCCGGGACATCCTCTGGCCGGTGGAGTGAGGAGCTTCCTGGAAACGAAAAAATCCCCGCTTTCCTTTTTGGACGGCCTGTGATACAATCTTCTTATTAAAACGCACAGCCCCGCCGGGGAGAAAGGAGTCCCGCCATGGCCCCAGCAAACCCCGACCCCGTTTTCTCCCGCATTCGCGCCGCCGCGGCCCGGGGAGCCCTCTCCCACGCCCTGCTCTTCACCGGGCCGGGGGACCGGCTGGCCGCGGCCCGGTTCGCCGCCTCCGCCTTTCAGTGCGTGGGGCCGGAACAGGACCGCCCCTGCGGCGTGTGCCNCGCCTGCCGGAAGGTCCGGGAGGATATCCACCCCGACGTGTCTGCCGTCCGGGACGAGGAGCACAAATTCATCGCCGTGGACGTGGTCCGGGAGGTCCGCAGGGACGCCTACATCCGCCCCAACGAGGGGGAGCGGAAGGTCTACCTTTTCCCGGACTGCGCCCTCTTGACGGAGCAGGACCAGAACGTCCTTCTCAAGCTGGTGGAGGAGGGGCCGCCCTATGCCGCTTTCGTCTTTTGCGCGGAGAATCCGGCGGCGGTGCTCCAGACCCTGCGATCCCGCTGCGTGGAGCTGAAGCTCCAGCCCAAGGCCCCGCAGGGCCGGGAGGAGGACGGGGAGGGCGAGGCCCTATGCCGCTGCCTGCTGAGGCGCAAGCGGGGAAGCGCCGCGGAGCTGGCGGTCCGGCTGGAGAAAAAGAAGCTGAGCCGGGAGAATTTGAGCGCCCTGCTGGAGCGGAGCGAGGCCCTGCTCTCCCAGGCCCTGGTCCTGACCTACGGCG
>NZ_CAJMXG010000170.1:0-6626 GCF_905219725.1 Oscillibacter sp. CU971 | reverse complement strand
AGCGTCATGACTGCGATGTGATCCTCTATAGTGAGGAAAACCTGTTGAAGTGGTTTAAACCCAATTTCATTTACTTTTTTAACTGCCATGCTGCATCTCCTATTATTTTCGAGCATCCATAAATAACACTTTGGGCTGCTCCATAGCTTTCAGTCCGGTTTAGAATGTACCCATATTACGTGTTGTCCTAAAGACGGACATTCCAAATCGCAGATCAAAGGGACCCGCAGGTTAAACAGGGATTGCGGGGTAACTGGGCTGGATGGCTCCTTGTTGGGTGCGTCTTTATCCGAGCTGCCCTGCTGTAATTGCTGGATATCCACACAAGAACAAAAGGTTTTCAGATCGGAGCGCAGAAAGCACATCCAAATGTCTTTATTTTGGTTGATGTAGTCCTGAACCAGCCATATTTCATACCAAAGGCCAGCGAGGGCAACTGCCGCCGCCAAAGGCTGTAACTTCATTACCGCAATATGGTTTTCGATGGTTAAACATATCTCTTGGAGTTTATGATGGCCTATTTCCTTTATTTCCTGGACCGACATTGTATTCTCCTGTTACGTCTGCAACGGATGGAGCCGTTACAGCTTCCCATAACGGCTCCATCATCGCTATGCAGACGTCGATTGCGTCAGAACTTCAGGTAAGAGGCCGGAAGCCCCTCGGTAATATCCGTCGTCAGGCTGGAAGGGGCAATCGGGTGCCGAAGCCCGTTTTTGAACATCTTCCCCAGCCCGTCCACGCACCGGAGGACATGATCCGGTGTCAGCGTGACACGCAGCTCCCACTCGCCTACGCCGCTGAACTTGCAGTCCGCAAAGCAGGGGAGGGCCAAGGACGGTTTCCCGGTCATAAAGGTCCGCGTCCAGGAATCCGAGCAGGTGGACTCGCCCGTGAAAGTAAATTCCAGTTTTTCGTAGTTGTCGAACTGATAAGCGGCAAACAGCATGAACGCCTGGGAAGGGCTGATGTTCATGATTACCACATCCGGCTCAATGCGGCCGGCGTCGATAGGGGAGGCAACGACCGCATAGTATTTGGAGTCAACGCAGTTCAGCGCCGCATGATGTCCCCTGGCCGCTTCGCTGTTGCCATACCAGACACCCTCGAATACCTTTCCGCTGTACCATTCCTCGTCGCGTTCCACAAGGCCATGCACGCCCCGGCAGTAGTTGTTATGGATGTTTTCAGGCTTGCACGCGGAGGTCCACCCAAACTGGAAGGCATGACCCACCACCATGCAGGGCGCGTAATGTTTTTCGTGGATGCGTACTTTCGGGATTGCGTTCAGCTCCTCCTCCGTGGCAATCCACTTCATCCCGACCGGGGTGTACATCAAATGGAGATATCTTTTCAGATCAGCAGTAATCTGTTTCCACTCATAGGTTCCCATAAGTCTTTACCCTTCTTTCCTTATTTGGTTGTTACGGTTCAGTAACGGTATCCTCAACACCCACGAACATTTTTTCTGCATGAGCAGGGTCCATAGGCTTGAACAGGGGAATACCGATCAGGGTCAGCACCACGCTGATAAAGCCGCCGATGCCGCAGCACTGATATACGGAACCGATAATGTGCCCGAAGTAGAGGATGCAGAAGGAAGCGCACCCGCCGATAGAGCCGAGCAGAGCTGCGCCCTTTCCGGCTTTTTTGCTGTACAGGCCGACTACCACAGGACCGGCAACAGCGGACATGATGGTTCCAGCTGCGGACCACAGCATAACCGTCAGGTTGGACGGCTTGGAAAACGCAATGGGAATCGCTATGATGCCGATTACATAGACGGACCACTTCATCACGGACATCGTAACCTTCTCCGTCTTGGCTTCATCCACTTCGACTCCCTGGCGGCGCTTGCTGCCCATGTAGATTTTGTTATACCAAGTGTTGCCGATAACCACGCTCATGTACAGCAGGATACCGTCCACAGTGGACATGGAGGCCGCAAGAATGACGCACAGGAACACCGCGGAAACAATCTCCGGGTAAACTTCGGTGATAAACCAGGGAAGCGCGTTATCCATGCCGCTGACTGTCTCGCCGATACCCTCCGGCAGAAGGATTCGGGTGTAGGAGCCGCCCAAGACAACACAGCCCATGATGAACATACAAATAGCAGTGTAGATGATGAACTTTTTGATGTCCCGGTCGTTTTTCAGATAGGTGCATTTGCCGATAATCTGGGGGTTCATAGTCCACCACAGATGGGCTATAAACATCCAGAACACGGCAAAGGCAGTCGGGTATCCTCCGTTGTTGGGGTTGACGCTCAGCGCCAGATTCGGGTCGATTTCAGATAGCAGCCTGGGTACTTCCGTAAACACATTTCCAAAAAGGAAGAAGCCGGTAAAGAATATAATCAACGCCAAAACGCACATCAAGGCACCCTGGGCCACATTTGTATACACATGGGCATAAGTGCCGCCCATGGAAATGTAGATGATGATGACCACAGCGGCGATGCAGACGCCTACCTGATAGGAGATGTTGGGGACCATGTGGTTGATTACGATGCCCACGCCCACCAGCTGAGAGGCGACATACAGGATTTGCAGGAGGCTCACCAGCCCCAAGAATACTCGCAACCCCTCGCTGCCATAACGGTCGGCCACCCAATCCGCTACACTTGCCGCATGGATGTTCTTGTTGACCCGGCGATATCTTCTGGCGATAAAGCACAGGCACAGGCAGGTGGTAGTCCATTGGGATGCCCAGAACCAGATGTTTGTAATGCCGTAGGCAAAGCCCTGTCCGGCAACGCCAAGGAAATACCCGGCGCTGGAAAACGTGGCCGCATAGGTGATAGCGGTTGCCAAGGGGCTGATGTCGCCGGACCCGGCGGCGTAGGATTCAACCGACGTTACCCGCTTCGACGCCTTCCATCCAAGCGCGATCATTCCGGCAACATAGAGCGTTGCCAATATAATGAAATAAACCATATCCTTCCTCCTTTGTGCATTCCCAATTTTTTACTTGACTCCCTTGAACGTGAAGTGGACCGCAACGCCCAGCAGGACCGCCATACAGGCTTCAAACACGAAGAACCAATGTAAAACTGTCATTTCGCTCTCTCCTTTCCCACTTATTTTGCGGAGGCGCTGGTTTCTGACGGCACAGGGCCGTCAAAGCACGGGCCGTCTCAACTGTGGGAAAGGAAATTTTCATCTTCCCCGTAGCGTTCCTTGTAAGCGGCCCATAACTCCTCGTGGAATTTGGGGTGAGCAATACCGATCAGCAGCTTGGCCCGCTCCCGCAGGGATTTGCCCCGCAGATTGGCGATGCCGTACTCTGTGACAATGTAGTGAGTGTCGGTCCGGGGGGTGGTAACGGTGGTTCCGGCCTCAAAAACCGGGACGATTCTGGAAAGCGTCCCCTTCTTGGCGGTAGACGGCATGGCAAGAATGGCCTTTCCGCCGGGGGACAGGAAGGAGCCCCGGATGTAGTCCAGTTGACCGCCGACGCCGCTGAACTGCTGGATTCCCATGGACTCGGAGTTTACCTGCCCATTGAAGTCAACCTGCAAGCAGGAGTTGATGGAAACCATTTTTCTGTTCTGCCCGATGACCCAAGGGTCGTTGACGTGATCGACGGGGAGCACTTCCACGTCGGGATTGTTATGTACAAAGTCGTAAAGCCGCTGGCTTCCCATCAGGAAGGCAACCACGATTTTACCTTTGTGGATGGTCTTTTTTGCCCCGTTGATGATTCCTTTCTCATACAAATCAATTACACCGTCGGCAATCATTTCGGAATGGATGCCCAGGTCTTTCTTGTCCGTCAGGGATTTCAGAACCGCGTCGGGAATGGAGCCGATGCCAAGCTGCAAGGTGGAACCATCCTCGATCAAGCTGGCGCAGTTCCGGCCAATGGCCGCTTCCACCTCCCCAACAGGCCCGGATTCCATTGTCGGCAGGGGAGTGTCAGCCTCCACCAGATAGTCGATCTTGGAAACGTGAATGTGGGAATCTCCGTATGTACGGGGAAGATTCCGGTTCACCTGAGCGATCACAACCTTTGCGACCTGGGTGGCGGGCAGCGTACCACCTACGGAAACGCCCAGGGAGCAGAAGCCGTGTTCATCCGGCGGCGTTACCGAAATCAGCACCGCGTCAATGGGCAGCGTCCCGTCCCGGAAATAGCGGGGGCACTGTCCGAAATAGGTTGGCGTAAAGTCCGCCAGATTTTGAGCGACGGCCTTGCGGTTGCTTCCGCTGATAAAGAGGCCGTTAAACCGCAGGTGCCCCTGCATCTCCGGCGCGCAGTATTCAGAGCCGAACAGCGTGACCCAATGTACCAGCTCCACGTTTTCATACTGCCTGTAGTTCCGGCACATGGCTTCCACCAAGGCCGGAGGCTGGTTTGCGGCGTGGCCGATCAGGACCCGGCTGTTGTTCGGGATGTGCGTGACCGCCTCGTCTGCCGTGACGAGGCGGCTTTGGTAGACCGTTTTCCAATTTTCCATTAGGACCCTCCTTGTTTTCTACAGCTTCATCTTTAAGTTACCCGTATGTGAGAACCTGTCTTTAGAATGGCCTGAGTCCGCATAATAGGACCAGCTTTTACTGAAACAGCAAAGCACGTCTATTTCCAGCGATATTGGCCATTTCAAAAATGCGCCCTCCCCTCCTATCAGGTATGTATCTCACTCGGGCTCCTTACGCATTTTTCTGGGGTGGCATCCCCGCCCTACTGACAAGCTCATTTTTTACACCGTTCTCGGCAACTTCCGCCAATCGAACCAATGTCATGAAATAAGCCTGGTTTTTGGGAGACAATCGCTTTAGTATTTCAATTGTTTCCTTAATGGTCTTATCATCCATCACGATACCTCTTATTAAGATTATGATATAGTAATACCATGAACTTAATATTTTGTCAATGGGTTTTATTAAGTTAATGATAAAAACATAGTATGGCGGTCTTGAAATTCATTCCTTTATATGGTAAAGTAACTTTATAAGGGTATTTCAGCAGAAAGCAGATAAGGAGAGTATCAATGACTTCAAGGTTAAAGCAGCTTCGCAAGACGTTGAAAATAAATCAGACCAATTTTGCAAAACAGCTCGGGATTACACAAACTGCATATTCCATGATTGAAAATGGAAATAATCCGTTGTCTGACCGATATATAAAGGTGATTTCCTCTGTTTTTGGGGTAAATGAAGCATGGCTGCGAACAGGTGATGGCGATATGTTTTACTCATCGCCCTATGAAAAGGAATTTACTGAAATATTCGGTAGTCTTGTCCCTGCCACCCAAGAATACCTCTTGCTTATGGCGCGTGAACTGCTGGCAACGCAGGAGCGGTTACTAAACCCGCCGACAGAGCAGCAAAGTTGTTCCCCTGGAACAAGTGAATGAGCTGGCATTATTGATACCCAACAATCAAAAAAGAAAAGGCCGATAATTTGAAACCGGAAGTTCTCCTCCAGCACCAAAGAGCCGAGGTGGATATGGCTGCTTTGGCAAAGAAGGTTATGGCTAATTTCCACAAAAAAGTAAAAAAGCCTCCCATACCACTGGCATGGGAGGCTTTTTTACAGTCAACGCACGGGTTTCTGTTCCGTATTCTGTTTTTGCTTCTCCGGGGCTAAACCGAGGATTTTATCCACGTTCTGCTTTGCCGTCCGGTAGGAGATCATATCCTGCCGGAGTGCCTTGTACTGCGTGTACTGCTCCTGCTTTTCAGCCAGCAGAGCGGCATACTGTTCGGAGAGTTGGGCCACCTTGGGAATGGGCTTGCCGCCCAAGGCGTCAAAGGCTTTCTTCGCCGCCTCATGCTGGGCGATCTCCGCCCCATGCTCCGCCAGAAATTCCTTTTTGTGGCGGGACTTTTTATAAGCGGCGTAGACCTCCCGTGTCTTGGAGTAGTTGATGATATGGGTCTTTAGCTGGGCAACCTCGGCCATCCGTGCCTCCAACTGCTTGATACGGCTGGAAACAGCGTTAAACCGCTCACTGGTCTGCTCCACCCGGGCCGTCAGGTCGTCATAGTCGGTCAGGTCGTTCTCAACCAGGAAATTGAGGGTTTTAGCGGCCTCTTTGAGATTAAAAATCTTCGCCCAACGCTCATACCCCGCACCTTTGCCAGCCGCCATCTTCGCTTGAATGTCAATGAGCATGTTGACCTTCCGGCCAGCGTGGGGAACGGACCTTTTCGCCGCTGTAGATCGCCCGCCCCGGTGGGTACTGCGCTCCCGCAGGGCCTCCCTGGTATAGTCGGCCCCCAGCTTATTGGAACGAGTGAAGCGGTCCCAGCCGGGTGCGCGGAAGGACAGTGTTTTGCCCTCTTTGACCTCATAGCCCTCGGCCCGCATTTTCTCAAGGAAATCATCATAATCCCGGCAGTCGGGGAGTACCCGGTCAATGGTCTGGCGCAGACGTTCTTTGTGACTGCGCCCATGTTTGGCCGCTTCCATTTCCCTCTGCTTCTGTTCTCTTGCGGTCGGTTTGGGATTTTCAATGACAGAAAAGCCGTGCGCCCTGCACAGCTCGTCATTGAGCTGCCGGAGAATCAGGTAAGAATCTTTGGGATTTAAAAATTTACCGTCACAGTTGAGATTGGTGCTGTTAAATTCTATGTGCGTGTGAATGTGGCCTTTGTCCACATGGGTAGACACAACAA
>NZ_CAJMXG010000169.1:0-6627 GCF_905219725.1 Oscillibacter sp. CU971 | reverse complement strand
TGACCGGCAGCGCGGCAATCTGTAGTTAGTAATAACTACTTTATCTTTTAGTTCAAGTAGATAATAGAAAAGCCTGATTGCAAATCGCACATCGTGAAATTTGCAACCAGGCGTCATAAGTGATATTCAGTTTGCGTCAGCTCATATTGAGCTTGGATCTCATGTACAATATGTATTGCTTCATCTTCATCCCTCCATCAATAGAAGATGACTTTAAATTTCAAGTAAATAGTATTTTTAAATGTATTCCGGGAACCCTGCTTATCATATAGAATCTGGTTGAGGTGATAGCAGAGTGGACGTAAAGCTGGGCATTCCCGATATTCTGGGGGAGACAATTCAGGTCTGCCGATTGAACCGCGCGGTCAAAGCCGAAGAGATGCTTCAGCTTCTGAACTGCTCCGCGCACCATTATTCAGCCATTGAAAATGGGCATTCTCATNCCAGTTATAACGCGCTGATTGCGATCCTGCGGTATTTATGTATTGACCCTAACGTTTTTGTGTACCCTGAGAGGGAGCATCTGGACCTGAAAAGGCTTCAAATGATTCACGCCGTTGAGACCTGCGATGAGGAGCAGTTAAATTTCCTGATTGCCGTTTGGAACGGGCTTCCTAAAAGATAAAAAGCCCAAAAGCAATCATGTTAAACGCCGCCAGAGTCCCGGAATTACCGAGACAATGGCGGCGTTTTAAAGTTTGGGAGACAACCAATTAAGCATTTTCTACTACCGGCAATAATTTTTTGCTCCCAGTAAACGATGAATCTTAATCTTTCGGGAGTTTCCAGTTAAAGAATTGCAAATAGGGAACACTGGTTTTCTTCCGAAAAGCGTCCATATCCCGTTCACGCCAATCATAGTAGCCAGTCCCGGTTTTATACCCGAGGTCTCCGTGGTCCAGCCGCTCCTGGAGGGAGGGGTGGACCTCCTTGGTATCGCAAAGGTCGGGATAAAGATAACGCTCAATATTGGCGATGAGATCCAGTCCGGCGTAGTCGAAGTGGTCAAAGAGACCGATGGAAGTGTACCGGGGTCCCCAGCTGGAGCGGATGCACTTGTCAATATCCTCAGGAGCGCAGATGCCCTGCTCCACCATATAGACCGCCTCCCGATACAGCGCGTGCTGGAGGCGGTTGGCGATGAAGCCCGGAGCGGGCTTGTTCATCTTGCAGACCTCTCGCCCGCAGTACTCCAGCAGTTCCGTCACAGCATCGATAGATTCCTGAGCAGTAAACTCGTTCTTCACCAGCTCCACGCAGGGCACCATATGAGGCGGGTTGTAGGGATGAGCCACCATGATCTTTTCCCTCTGCTCCATGCCCTTGGCCAGGTCAACCGGGGAAATGGCAGAGGTAGTAGAAGCAATGGCCTTCAAACGCGGACAGTTGGCCTCGACCCGGCAGTAGACCTCATACTTGACCTCCAGCTTCTCCGTGACGCACTCGAAAACGATCTCCGCGTCCCGCAGCCCTGCGTAGTCCTCGGTGAAGGACAGTAGCCTCTCGCAGGCGGCGGCCTGCTTTTCCGTCACCAGCCCCTGGGCGATGAGGTCCTTGTAATAGGTCCGGTATTTCTCCAGCCCGACCTCGCTGTTTTTCGCCAGCACGATCGTGGGAATGCCGTTCCCGGTAAACAGCACCGCCAGGCTGATGCCGATCATACCTTTGCCGACGATGGCAACCGGATGTTCAGACATAGAACCCCTCCCGTTACAGACTGCCCTTGCGGACGAGATAGTCGTAGGCAATCCGCGCGTTGTTTGTGGAGATGTACTCCATGCAGTCCGGCTGACCGATGTCCACCGGGCAGCGGTCGGCAAAGTTGATGCGCTGGATGCACTCCTCCCGAGTCCAGCCCTTGTTGATCATGGCGTCTCCTACTACGCTGAGCCAGTTATAGATGAACTGTTTGTTTTCGGCGATGCACTCCTTACCCTTGACCGGCCCGTGTCCGGGGACGATATAGTCCACGTCCAGGCTCTGGAGCCAGTCCAGGCTCTTGAACAGCGCGTCGAAGTCGATGGAGTGGAACCAGATCTGGCAGTTGTTGAAGATGTTGTCGCCTACGAACACCACTCGCTCCTCGGGACAGTAGATGCTGGTCTGCTCGGGAGAATGGCCGGGAGTGTGGTAGCACTCGAAGGTATGGTCCCCCACCTTCAGGGTCAGCTTGTCGGTGAAGGTGATATCGGGCTTCCCGATCTCCTCCTCCCCCTCGGGCAGGAGCTTGCTGACTTGGGTGGGGTCCTGGCGCTTCAGCAGGTCCAGGTTATATTCATAAGTGGTCTGGTTGAACGCGGGAGGGATTTTGTAGTAGCCGTTCAGCACCTTCTCCTGGGCAATGATAGTGGCCCCTGCCTTTTTCAGGTAGGGATTGCCAAAGACGTGGTCGATGTGGGATTCTGTATTGATGAGATATTTGACCCCGCCGCACTTCTCCTTGGCAAATTCGATCATCTGCTCCAGCTGGGTGATCCACTGGGCGGTGTCGATGAACACCGCTCCCTCGCTGGTCAGCACCATGGAGGGGTCGCAGCCCCGCATCCCGGTGAAGGTGTACACATTCGGCGTGATCTGTTCGATCTCAATGTCGGGAGAGCTGACCGCCTGCTCATAATCGGCGTAATGGCTCTTCCCGATTCCAACAACTTTTAACATCAGATAAAATCCTCCTTCTCAAAACATGCGAACGGAACACCGCCGACGGGCGTTCAGTTCATCCTCAGCTCTTCCATCAGCTTGTCGATCTCGTCGAATACCAGCTGGGGGCTCTTGGCCCGAATCATGTAATAGGGCCGTCCGGCGGCGTATTTGGCGCAGAAGGCCGCCCGGTCCTGCCGACGCACGTCAGTATCCACGATGGGCATGGCCAGGCCAAACTTGCCGCATAGAAGCTGGTTCAGCCCGAAGAAATTCATCATGGAGTGGTAGCTCTGATAGGACGCCTCAAACTGACCCATCTTTTTGACGTCGGTCTTGAACCAGCCGTCGATGCAGGGCATGACCGCCAGGTCCATCTGCTTGGGCTCATAGCACATGGGCATCTCCGGCTCGTCACCGAAGAACATCTTCACGCCCTCGTCCTGGTCGGCCAGGTCCGAGCGCTCGGTGCCCTTGGCCCGTTTGCGGACATAGATGTTCTTGGAGCCGTAGAGAGCGATTCCGGATTCGTGGTCCATGACCGTGGTCTCGGTGGAGAAGATCTCCGCGCCCCGGCGGCAGCCCTCCAGCTGGGTCATGGATTTGCCGTGGTTATTTTCGCCGCCCACCAGCAGGATGCCGTGGCCTTTGTAGATGACGCTGGAGGAGTGGAAGGGGTGGAGCCCCACCTTATCCATCTCGTTGGCCAGCATGGAGACCATGATCTTGTTCAGCTCGCCCTCCTCCCAGAAGCTGGTGAGGATCAGCTGGCCGTCCACATAGCGGNTGGTCTTCGGGGGCTCGTCGTAGTACCAGACGATGTCGGGCCGCTCCTTGGTGATCTCGTGAGAGACTTCCACAGAGCCCAGGCGGTAGTTGAGGAAGGACATATCCTCCGCCACGGCGGAGCGCTCCGGCCCGCCGATGACATCGAAGCGGAGCACCGCCTTGTTGCTGCTGATCTGTTCGGAAAAAGTGCTCATATCAATACTCCTTGTCAGAAATTACTTCATGGTGGTAATGGGCCGGGACTGAAGCAGGTACACCTGCCCGTCCACGATGGCCCACTCGATGTCCTCTGGCTTCTTATAGAAGTCTTCGATCCTCCGGGCCAGGTCCACCAGCTGGTTCCGCTCCGCGTCGGTGAGGACCGGGACCTCCCGCAGCTCCTCGGGAACGGGTTCCTCCTTGGTGCCGCCCCGCTCGCTGAGGCGGACCACCATGGTCTCCTTCTCGGAGATATACTCCGTGGTAACCTCTCCGGTCCGTTTGTCGATCCAGAGATTGTCCGGCGTCACGATGCCGGAAACGATGGCCTCCCCCAGACCCCAGGCGGCCTCCAGCACCACGGTGTTGTAGTCGTTGGTGATGGGGTTGGAGGTAAACATGACTCCCGCCTTCTGGGCGCTGACCATGCACTGGACCACCACGGCGATGGAGATGCTCCGCNCGTCGAACNTCTTCTCCCGGCGGTAGAAGATGGCCCGGTCATTGTACAGCGAGGCCCAGCACTCCTTGATAAACTTCACCACATCGTCGTTGCCAATGACAAACAGGAAGGTCTCCTGCTGTCCGGCGAAGCTGGCGTCGTCCAAATCCTCGGCGGTGCCGCTGGAGCGGACGGCCACCGGCTCATGCCCGTTCCCGATCTGGGCGTAATGCCGCACGATGTCCTCGGCCATTGCCTGGGGGACGGGGCAGTCGATGATCCTCTGCCGAATTTCGGCGGAGACGGCGATGAGGGACGCGTCGCTGGAGAAATCGATGGTCCCCAGCTTCTCAAAGACGTAATCCCACAGCCCGTTGGCCTCCATGAAGGCGTTGAACATCTCGGAGCGGACAATAAAGCCCTTGGGCACCGGCAGACCCGCCCGGGACATGCGGCAGAGGCTGGCCCCCTTGCCGCCCGCGGCCAGGGCAAGCTCCCCGTCNGGAATTTCGTCAAACCANGCAANATACTGATTCATGGATAACAATCCTTTCCTATCGAGATTCAGCGCGGCGCGCCGGGGGTCCGGGCGCCGCGCTGATGTGGGACAATCAGCCGATCACTTCCACGACGCCCTTGGAGCCGTCGACCCGGACCTTGTCGCCGGTCTTAATGAGCTGCGTGGCGCGGCGGGTGCCCACCACGCAGGGCACGCCGAACTCCCGGGCCACCACGGCGGGGTGAGAGAGGGCTCCGCCGGTGTCGGTGACCAGGNCGGAGATCTTNNAGAAGGAGACGACCCAGGCGGGGTTGGTCATCTTGCAGACCAGAATCTCGCCCTCCTTGACCGTGTCCAGCTCGGAGGGGTCGGACACCAGANGGGCCACGCCCTCCTGCACGCCGGGGCAGCCCGGGATGCCCTTGAGGACGGTCTTGCTGATCTCGGCCTTGGTTTCCNTCTCCTGCTGCTCAGCCTCAAACTTCTGGGGATAGCCCCACAGGGACTTATAGGGCTCGTTGTAGACCTGCCACTCGGTGGCGGTGCCGTACCACTCCTGGGGAGGACGCTTCCGGGCCTCTTCCATCTCGGCCCGGCGGGTCTGGACCCGCTCCTTGACGGGATAGTCGCCGCAGCAGGCGGAGCGGATCTCGTCATACTTCAGCATGAAGATGTCCTCAGCGTCGTCCAGGATACCAGCCCGGACCATGGCCTCGCCGATGCGGACGAAGGCAACGCGCATGTGGGAATAGATGCCCTGATCGATGTAGAAGTGGTGGTCCGGCGTGATNGGGGCCATCTTGACGGACAGCTCCAGGTAGTGCTTCAGCTTCGTCAGCTCCTCGGGGTCGCTGACCTTGGCGTACAGCTCCTGGATCGCCTCNTGTTGGGACTTCATGCAGGCGCNGTATTCCTCGTTGTAGTCGTAGCCGGAGCAGACGTAGGCCCGGACGGCCTCGTAAGCGGGGGTGGGGTCCTCGTACCAGGTCTTATAGATGAACTCGTGGGTGTACATGGCCTTGAAACCGTACTCCTCCCGGTAGGCCTCCATCATGGAGAGGAACTTCTCGCTGCCGGGGACGCCGGAGACCTTCTCCATGATGACGGCGTTGTCCGTGGTGGAGAGGAACAGCTCCTTCAGCGCGGGGACGCGGCAGACCTCCTCCTTCATCTCCCACAGGGCCTTGAGGGAGTCCCAGTTGCGGTCGGCGGGGGAGACGTTGATCTTTCCGATCAGTACGTCGTCCGCTCCCGCGGCCTTGGCGGCGTTGGTGAAGTCGGTGGAGGCCTGGAACTGGGCCAGGTTGATGATCCAGTGGATGCGGAACGCCTCGCACTTCATGTCCAGGATGTCCTCCATGTGGATCATGATCTCCGACAGGCTCTTGTGCTGGAAGTCGAAGTCCAGGATGGCGTTCTGCATGTATTTCAGGCGGGGCACATACTCCTTGTTCCAGCGGTCCATGAAGGTGTCCGCGTAGATGGGCATGACCTTGGTGTAGTAGCTGAACATGGGGCCGATCTTGTCGGCGTCCATCTCAGGGGGGACCACGGCGGAGTAGACATAGCCCCCGATCTTCTTGGCGATCCAGGCCTTGCCGATGGGAGCGCCGAAGCGCTGATACATATAGGAGCAGTCCGCGCCCCAGCGGCCCTCGGTGTCCCACCAGCCGCCGATGTCGAAGTACAGGGGGGAAATAGGGTTGGGGCAGTGGAGGTCGTCGTAGAACCACATCAGGCTCTTCTCGGCCTCGTCCTTCCATTCGATGGGGAAGCGGTCGTCCGTGAATTTGGTGGCCAGTACCTTGGAAGTATCGCTCATCTTGCATTCTCCTTTTCAGCATATGGTGGGTAGGTGAGGGGGATTGCTGGAGCTTTGCGGTAATATAATCGATTTTTCAAAATGGGGCTGGAGGCCGGCACGGCGGCGCGGGTGAGATTTTAAGCGAAATGCTGAAAAAATGCTTGCATTTCAGCGAACGCTTGTTATGATAAGAGGGTAAAGCGGATCGGCCGGGACCTTTTGATTTTCGATAATCGATTATTGACAATTAAGATT
>NZ_CAJMXG010000168.1:0-6636 GCF_905219725.1 Oscillibacter sp. CU971 | reverse complement strand
GGGACGGCGGTTCCAGCGGGGACGGCGGCGACCCCTCCGATCCCAGCAAGCCCCCGGAGGACAACACGGTAGGCGGCGCGGTGGTGGATCTCATCACCAACGGCCTGGACAGCGCTACCGCCCGGATTGACGCGATTCAAAGCCAGCTCAACGCCTCCCTCAACCAAATCAAGCGCCCCACCGCCGCCGTGGCGGGGGACCTGGCGAACCTCTGCGGGGAGCTGGACATTCTGCTGCGGGATCTGGACGACGCGGAGGACCTGATGGCCGCCCTGGGACAATCCGCCGGGACCCTGCGGGAAATTCTGGAGGACGTGGACGCCCTGCGGACCGTGCTGAACGGCTATGAGCCCACCCTTCAGGAGGCCCTGGCCAACACGGGGACCCTCAGCGCCTCCGCCGTCACCACCATCCGGGACACGGAGGCCCTGCTCACCGACGCGGAGAACCTGGCCCGCTCCACGGGGAAGGACCTGGACGCGGGGACGAAGCAGTCCCTCCGGGGCCTCTCCGCCGCCCTGCGGCAGACCGCCAAGGCCCTGGCCACCACGAAACAGGTGAAGGAGGCCAAAAACACCGTCACCCAAATTATCGAGGATACCTGGAACGAATACACCGGAGACGTGAACAACATCCTGCTGATGGACGCCACGGCGGAGCCGGTTTCCCTGACGGACGAGCGGAATCCCGCCCCCACCAGCATTCAGGTTCTTATCCGCACCCAGGAAATCAAAGAGGAGAAGCCGGAGGAGGACGAGGCGTCCGCCGCCGTGAAGGAAAAAACCACCTTCTGGGGCCGGGTGACCCAGATGTTCCGGGACTTCTGGAACGCCGTCACCGGCGTCTTCCAATGACGGGAGGAGAGCCGCCATGATTGAAAAAATCGCCCATAAGCTGACCCGAAAGCCCAAGCTGGTGGCCCTGATTGCCGTGCTAATGCTGATTCCCTCTCTCATCGGCTACGCCGCCACCCGCATCAACTACGACATCCTGTCCTATCTGCCCCAGGATCTGCCCTCCTCCCAGGGGGAGCAGCTTCTGGAGGAGCCCTTCCAGATGGCGGCTACCAGCATGCTTATCGTGGAGGGGATGCCCGCGGGCTATACCAACAAGCTGATTCAGGATATCCAGGACGTCCCCGGCGTGTCCAGCGCCGTGTGGCTCAGCAATCTGGTGGGCATCCAGGTTCCCGTGGAGATGATTCCGGCGGACCTCCGGGAGATGTTCTTCTCCGGCCAGGCCACCATGATGCTGATTCAGTACGACCATCCCGGGGCCTCCGACGAGACCATGGAGGCCATCCGGCAGGTGCGGAGCGTCTGCAACGAGCGCTGCTTCCTGGCGGGCTTTTCCGTGGTCATCAAGGACACCCGGGACGTGATGGACGGGGAGCTGCCCATCTTCGTGGGACTGGCGGTGNTGCTGGACCTGGCGGCCATGAGCGGGACGCTGGAGTCCACTGTCCTGCCCTTCGTGTACCTGGCCAGCATCGGCATGGCCGTGGTCTACAACTTCGGAAGCAACATCTTCTTAGGCCAGATTTCCTACATCACCAAAGCCATCGCCGCCGTGCTGCAATTGGGCGTGACCATGGACAACTCCATCTTCCTCTACCACCGCTANGAGGAGGAGCGGGAGCGCTATGACGACAAGCGGGACGCCATGGCCCAGGCCATNATCGCCGCTTTCCGCTCCCTCTCCGGCAGCAGCATGACCACCATCGCGGGCTTCCTGGCCCTGTGCTTCATGNGGCTGACCCTGGGACGGGACATCGGCATCGTCATGGCCAAGGGCGTGGTCCTGGGGGTGGCTACGGTGATCCTGGTCCTGCCGTCTCTGGTGCTGATATTCGACAAGCAGATCGGAAAGCACAAGCACAAGACCCTGATTCCCTCCTTCGATAAGGTCAACGCCTTCATCCTCCGGTACAAGGTCCCCCTGGTGGTGCTGACAGTGCTGCTGTTTTTCCCGGCGGTCTACGCCCAGCGCCACGCGGACATCTACTACAAGCTGGACGAATCCCTGCCCCGGGACCTTCCGTCCATCGTCAGCAACGAGAAGCTGAAGGACGATTTCGATATGGCGACCAGCCATTTCGTAGTCCTCCGGGACGACCTCAGCGCCGCCGACATGGGGGAGCTGGAGCGCCGGATGGAGGAGGTCCCCGGCATCACCTCCGTGGTGTCCTTCCACAAGATGCTGGGCGTGGGCATTCCGGACTTCTTCATCCCGGAGGACCTCAAGAACATGCTCCGCCAGGAGGGCTGGCAGCTGATGATGATCAATTCCAGCTATGCCCCGGCCACAGACGCGGTGGCGGCCCAGCTGGACGCCATGAATGCAATCCTCCACAGCTACGACCCCTCCGCCATGATCACCGGGGAGGGGGCCATGTACCGGGATTTGATCGACACCTCGGCGGTGGACTTCCAGGTGACGAACTATATTTCCATCGCGGCCATCTTCCTTATCATCGCCTTTGTGTTCAAGTCCGCCTCCGTCCCCCTGGTGCTGGTGGCCACCATTGAGCTGGCCATCTTCATCAACCAGGGCTGCTGCTACTTCCTGGGCACGGAAATTCCCTTCATCGCCCCCACCATCATCAGCTGCGTCCAGCTGGGGGCCACGGTGGACTACGCCATTTTGATGACCTCCCGTTTCCAGGAGGAGCTGAAGAAGGGCCTTGGACGGGAGGAGGCCATCCGCGTTGCCGCCGCGTCCTCCGACGCGTCCATCGTCACCAGCGCCCTGGTGCTCTTCTGCGCCACCCTGGGGGTGTCCTTCGTGTCCTCCATCGACCTCATCGGGGCCATCTGCGTCATGCTGGCCCGGGGCGCGCTGATCTCGGCGCTGGTGAGCATCTTCCTCATGCCCGCCGTTCTCTGCGTCTGCGAGCCGGTTTTTAACAAGACCAGCTGGCATTGGAAAACGCCGGACCCCGCTCCGGCCCTGCCCGGCTCGGAGAGGGAGGCGCTTCCCACGGCGGAGACCCCGCCCGCCCTGGCGGAGGCGGCCATTCCGGCGGCCTCTGCCGGCGAGACGCCGGCAGAGGTGGTTTCCATAGAGATGGAGCCGGTTTCCGCCCGCGGGGAATAACGGAAGATCCAGTAAGGCCCCCGGAGGGATGTCCTCCGGNGGCCTTTTCGCATGATTGGTCAGTCTTCATCCTTTGCCCAGGCCATGGCGCAGCGCACGGCCCGTTTCCAGCCCTTCAGCAGCTCCTGCCGCCGCTGCTGGGAGACGGCGGGGGAGAAGGTCCGCTCACAGGCCCAGTTGCCCCGAATCTCGTCCAGATCCCTCCAGAAGCCGGAGGCCAGCCCCGCCAGGTACGCCGCCCCCAGGNCAGTGGTTTCGATGCACCGGGGCCGCTGGATTTGGGTGTCCGNCAGGNCCGCCTGGAACTGCATGAGGAAGCTGTTGGCGCTGGCTCCGCCGACCACCTTGAGAGAGCCCAGGGCCAGGCCGGACTCCTCCTTCATGGCGGAGAGCAAATCGTTGGTCTGGTAGGCCAGGGATTCCGTCACCGCCCGGATGAAATGCTCCCGGGTGACGCCCCGGGTGAGGCCCGTTACGGTGCCCCGGGCGTAGGGCTCCCAGTAGGGGGCCCCCAGGCCAACAAAGGCCGGGACCACATAAATGCCTCCCGCGTCCTCCAGGCGGGAGCAGATCTCCTCCGTCTGGGCGGCGCTGTCCACCAGCTTCATCTCGTCCCGGAGCCACTGGATGGCGNNCCCGGCGATGAAAACGCTGCCCTCCAGGGCGTAGTGGATCTGCGTTCCCGTTCCGGCGGCGATGGTGGTGAGGAGGCCCCGCTTGGAGGCCACCGCCTCCGCCCCGGTGTTCATCAACAGGAAGCCGCCGGTGCCGTAGGTGCTCTTCACGTCCCCCGGTTCAAAGCCGCACTGGCCGAAGAGGGCGGCCTGCTGGTCGCCCGCGGCGGCGGCGATGGGGATGGACCCGCCGAACTTGTCCGTCTCGCCGAACAGGCAGCTGCTGGGCAGGGCCCGGGGCAGCAGGGAGGCGGGGATGCGGAAGTAGTCCAGCAGCTCCTGGTCCCATTGGAGCTTGTGGATGTCAAAGAGCATGGTCCGGGAGGCGTTGGTGTAGTCCGTGGCGTGGACCCGTCCCCCGGTCAGGTTCCAGATAAGCCAGGTGTCCACGGTGCCGAACCGCAGCTCCCCCCGCTCCGCCCGCTGCCGGGCGCCGGGGACGTTGTCCAGAATCCATTCCAGCTTGCTGGCGGAAAAGTAGGCGTCGGGAATCAGGCCGGTTTTCTGACGGACGGCCTCCTCCAGCCCGTCCCGCCGGAGCCGCTCAATGCGGTCCGCCGTCCGGCGGCACTGCCAGACAATGGCGTTGCAGACAGGCTTTCCGGTGGCGGCGTCCCAGACCAGGGTGGTTTCCCGCTGGTTGGTGATGCCGATGGCGGCGATTTCATCCGGCCGGGCGTCGGCCTTCTGCATGGCCTCCATGGCGACGCCCATCTGGGTGGACCAGATGTCCATGGGGTCGTGCTCCACCCAGCCGGGCTGGGGATAAATCTGGGGGAACTCTTTTTGCACCACGGCCCGGATTTCCCCCCGGCGGTCAAAGAGGATGCACCGGGAGCTGGTGGTGCCCTGGTCCATGGCAATCACATAGTTTTTCTCGTTCACGTCCGCTCCTCCCGCGCCGGTCACAGGGTCCCCTTGAAGAAGTCGATGACGCCCTGCTCCACCTGGTCCTTGAGATTGGCGTAGTTGTGGATCTCATGGCGGTAACCGTCGTAAATTTTGGTGGTCACCTTGTGGCCGGAGGCTTCCAGCCAGGCGGAAACCTGCTTCACGCCCTCGCCGTACTGGCCCACCGGGTCCTCGCCGCCGGCGATGTTGTAGACGGGCAGGTCCTTGGGCACCTTCTCCGCCCAGGCGGGGCCGGTGATGAAATCGATCATCTGGCAGAAGTAGAGGAAGGAGCGGTTGCTGGTGGGCCGGGAGAAGGCGTCCAGGGGGTCCATGGCGTGGTCCGCCTGGACATAGGGGTCGGAGCAGATCCACTCGTTGCCGTATTTGATTTCCTCCGTGCACCGCTCGCACATCCAGCCAAGCAGGGCCCCGGCGGCGCTGGGGTCGGAGGCGTCCCCCTGCCCGGCGTCCACGGCGGCCCGGAGCATGGCCATGCCCTGTTCCAGCCCGGGGAAGACGCCGCTGGTGCCGCAGAGGGTGACGGCGGTGAGCTCGGAGCCGTAAGCCGTGATGTAGTCCCGGGCGATAAAGGAGCCCATGCTGTGGCCGAAGAGGAAGCAGGGGAGGCCGGGGTATTTCTCCTTGACCAGGGTGGTCAGGGTGTGTTCGTCNTCCATCATGGTGTGGGGGCCCTTGTCCCCCCAGTCGCCCCAGGAGCTGTTGACCACGGCGGTCCTGCCGTGGCCCACATGGTCGTCCGCCGCCACGATGAAGCCGGCGTCCAGGAATTTAGAGATCATATGAAGATAGCGCCGGGAGTGCTCCCCGAAGCCGTGGACCAGCTGAATGATGCCCACAGGCTGGGCTGCGGGGACATAGATCCACCCCTGGACCTGGTCCCGCTGGTTGAAGGACTGGAAGCTGATCTCGTGTAACATCGCTGCTCCTCCTGTTCCGGGGCGAGAGCGCCCCTATAAATTGACCGGAAAATTAAGGAATTATAGAAAGTATACCGTGCCCCGCCGCCGCTGTCAACCAAAAGCGGCGGCAAAGCCGGTCCGGGCAAATTTTTTCCGGAAAGGGGCTTGCCATTTGGCAAAAAATCCGTTATGATATTCATAAAGACTTTATAAAACAAGAGACGGGGAATGAGGAGCCATGACCATATCGCCTGCCAACAACATGGACGTCAAGCGGCGCAACCGGGTGAACACCCTGCGCTGCATCCTGAAAAGCGACCGGGTTTCCCAAATGGAGCTGACCCAGAAGCTGGCCTTGAGCTGGCCCACGATTTTGCAGAACGTGAAGGAGCTGACGGAGCTGGGGCTGGTTCGGGAGGACGGCGTGTACGCCTCCACCGGCGGCCGGAAGNCCAAGGCCTACGCTCCCGTGCGGGACGCCCGGGTGGCGGTGGGCGTGGACCTGACGGCGGACCACGTCGGCGTGGTGCTGACGGACCTGGGGGGGAACCTTCTGAAGCAGGCCACGGGGGCCCTCCGCTTCTCCATGGAGGAGATCTATTTCAAGTACCTGGGCGGCCTGCTCCAGCGCTTTGTGGAGGCCAGCGGCGCGGCGGATCGGATTCTGGGAGTGGGCATAGCCCTTCCCGGCATTGTGGACGGGGAGCGGGGCGTGCTGCGGGAGTCCCACGCTCTGGAGCTGCGGAATGTGCCGCTTAGCCGCTTTACCCAGCAGATACCCTGGCCCTGCCGCTGCCTGGGCGCCGCTCATGCTGCGGGCCTGGCGGAGTTCCGGGGCGTGGATGGGGATATGGTCTATCTCTCCCTGGACGACACGGTGGGCGGGGCTATCCTCCGGGACGGGAGCCTCTGCCTGGGGGATCACCTCCGGGCGGGGGAGTTCGGGCACATGACCCTGGTTCCCGGCGGACGCCGGTGCTGGTGCGGCAAGGCGGGCTGCCTGGACGCCTACTGCTCCGCCAAGGTCCTTTCGGATCACGCCGGGGGCAGCC
>NZ_CAJMXG010000167.1:0-6683 GCF_905219725.1 Oscillibacter sp. CU971 | reverse complement strand
GCAGGGCAGGGGAGCGGCGCATTGCCCGTTCCTCCCGTTCCGCGGGGGTCAGGTTCCGGCAGGTTCCGGCGTAGACGGTCAGTCCGTCCTCCCGGTGGGGAGCGCTGGCGGCGTGGAGCTCCGCCCGGGTGCAGAAGCAGGGATAAACCAGCCCTTGCGCCTCCAGCCGATCCAGGGCGGCCGGATAGAGCGCCGTCCTTTGGCTTTGGAAATAGGGTTTGTTTGGCCCGGAGACTTCCGGTCCCTGGTCCCAGTCCAGTCCCAGCCAGCGGAGATCCCGGATCATCTGCTGCGCATAACGCATGGGACAGCGGGCGGTGTCCAGGTCCTCGATCCGCAGGACGATGGTTCCGCCCTTCTGCCGGGCGCTGAGCCAGGCCAGGAGGCAGCAGAGAATGTTCCCCAGATGAATGCGCCCGCTGGGGGAGGGGGCGAAACGGCCAACGGTCATATTGGAACCTTCTTTCAAACGCAGGCAGGCCCGGACCCAAACGGTCCGGGCCTGCTCATCATTCCATAGAGATAATATAGTAGTACACCGGCTGTCCGCCGGAGAGGACCATAACTTCCGCCCCGGGACAGCCGGTTTCAAAGAATTTTCCCGCTTCCTGGGCGTCCTCCTCCGTTACGTCCTCGCCAAAGTACAGCGAGATGAAGGAGGCGTCCTGCTCCGCCGCGTCCGCCGCCAGCTTCTCCAGGAGGCTGTGGAGGGACCCGTCCGTCCCGAAGAGCTTGCCCTCCTTCAGGGCCAGATAATCCCCTTCCTTGATGTCAAAGCCGTCGAAATCCGAATCCCGGGCCGCGTAGGTAATCTGCGCGGTGGTGACGCCGGAGAGGGAATCCGTCATGGCTCCCGCCAGGGTTTCGGCGTCCGGGGCCTCAAAGTCCACGTTCATCATGGCGGTGATGCCCTGGGGCACCGTTTTGGTGGGAATGACCACCACGTTTTTCTCTGTCAAAGCCGCGCACTGCTGGGCGGCCATGATGATGTTCCCGTTGTTGGGCAGGACAAACACCGTTTCGGCGGGAATCTGGTCCACGCCCTCCAGAATGCTCTCCGTGGAGGGATTCATGGTCTGCCCGCCGGACACTACGCCGTCCACGCCCAGGTCCTGGAACACGGCGGCCAGCCCGTCCCCGGCGCAGACGGAGAGGAAGCCGTATTTCTTCTCCGGCGGGGCTACCATGTGGCCGCTCTGCCCAGCGTTCCGGGACTCCAGCGCCGCTTCCTCCATCTCCAAATCGTCCACGCTCTGGGCCTTTTTCCCGGCGGCCACATCCTCGTACTGGGTCCGCATGTTCTCAATCTTCGCCAGCTCCAGGGTGCCGTATTTCTGGCCCTCCGTCAGGGCGCTGCCGGGGATGTTGGTATGGACATGGACTTTAAAGGCCTCGTCGTCCTCTCCAATGACCAGGCTGTCACCGATGCTGTTGAGATAGGCCCGGAAGGGCTCCAAATCCACGTTGGGATCATTTTTGCGGACAATAAACACCGTATCGAAGGCAAAGGTGATCTCCTCTGTGGAGAAGACCTCAAAGTCAGCCTTGGCCTTCTGGGGCTCCTCCTCGGCGGCCTCCGGCATGGGCTCGCCCCGGAGCTCAGCCAGCATCCCCTCCAGAATCAGCAGATAGCCCTTGCCGCCGGCGTCCACCACCCCGGCCTTTTTCAGCACCGGGTTCATGTCCGTGGTCTGGGCCAGGGCCTCGTAGCCCTCCTGAATGGCGGCCTCCAGCACTTTTTCAAAGTCCGTCTCCTCGGCGGCCCGCTCCGCCGCCCGCATGGCGGCCAGGCGGGACACGGTGAGGACAGTGCCCTCGGCGGGCTTCATGACGGCCTTGTAGGCGGAGGACACGCCCTCTTGCATGGCGGCGGCGAATTCGGCGGCCCCGGCGGTCTCATAGCCCTTCAGGCCCTTGGAGAGCCCCCGGAAGAGCAGGGAGAGAATGACGCCGGAATTTCCCCGGGCGCCCCGGAGAAGGGCGGAGGCGGTGATGGATACGGCCTGGTCCAGAGCGGCGGGCTCGGACTTGCGGAGCTCCGTCACGGCGGCGCCGATGGTCATGGACATATTGGTGCCCGTGTCTCCGTCGGGGACGGGGAAGACGTTCAGATCGTTGATGGCCTGTTTCTGGGCGGTGATGGCGGCGGCTCCATGGAGGATCATCCGCTTGAAGAGCCCGCCGGTGATTTGTTCATTCATTCGATTTCTTCCTCCCTCACAGGGTCATGGAGTCCACGCACACGTCCACGGCCCGAACCGTGACGCCGGTGTTTTTCTCCACCACATAGCGGACCTCGTTCATGATGGACCGGCAGACTGCGGGGAGGTTGACGCCGTTTTCCACAATGATGTGGAGCTCGATGGAGATGGAATCGTCTTCGTGATACGAGATGCTGACGCCCTTGCTCATGGCCTCGCGGCGCAGCAGGTGGACCAGTCCGT
This sequence comes from Oscillibacter sp. CU971, assembly GCF_905219725.1. NCBI lineage: Bacteria > Bacillati > Bacillota > Clostridia > Eubacteriales > Oscillospiraceae > Oscillibacter > Oscillibacter sp. CU971. Next base: position 4,239 of record NZ_CAJMXG010000167.1, on the reverse strand, counting down.
CGGTCATGGAGCGGAAAGCCATGCCCTTGACGCCGAAGCAGTTGGTGGCGGCCATGCCCGTGATGTTGGAGAACACGGCGCTCGAGACGGAGATCTCACCTTGTTCAGACTTGAATTGGATCATGAGAACGTCCTTTCTTTCCTATACTCAAGGGGCGGCTTCCGCCCCTGGCTGAACCAGCACTTGCCCCATATTATAAACGATTCCCCGGCAAAGCACAAGTGGTAAACGAGGAAAAACCCGCCTTTCCGGCCCGGTTTCCGGCCCTTCGGGAGAGGAGGGGAGAAAAAATTTTGATATACTATCAGAATAGTATTGACAAGCCGAAACTATCGTGGTAGTATAATACCAGAAACTACCGCGATAGTTTGACAAGGAGGACTTTGCTTATGAAGCTGTTTGATTCGGAATTGAAGGTCATGGACGTCCTCTGGCGCCTGGGGGACCGCACGGCCAAGGAGATTTCCTCCATCCTGGGGGAGGAGACGGGCTGGAACGTAAACACCACCTACACAGTGATCAAAAAATGCGTGGCCAAGGGGGCCGTCCGGCGGAGCGAGCCGAATTTCCTCTGCCACGCCCTGGTCACGAAAGAAGAGATTCAAAAAGCGGAGACGGAGGAGCTCATCGGAAGGCTGTTCGACGGATCGCCGGACCTGCTCTTCGCCTCTTTGCTCAGCAGCCAGACGCTCTCGCCGGAGCAGATTGGGAGGCTTCGGGAGATTGTCAGCGAAATGAGGTGACGCGGCTATGACCTTCCTGGAACTGTCCCTCTCCGGCGGGGTCTTCGTCCTGGCCATCGCGGCTTTCCGGGGGCTGACCCTCCGGCGTCTTCCCAAGGGGACCTTTGTGGCCCTCTGGTGGCTGGCGGCGGCCCGGCTGCTGCTGCCGGTGGAGCTGGCTTCCCGGTTCAGCGTCTACACCCTGCTGGAGGCTTTGGGCCCCAAGGCGGTTCCCGTTGTCCCGGACGCTTTGCTCACCCCAGTGGTTCCTTCGGCCCCTGTGGCCCCAGCGGTCCCTGCGGCCCCCCCGGTGATTGCGATTCCCGCGCAGCCCGCCGCTGTGCCCGCCTCTGCGCCCTTCCCGGTTTGGACAGCCCTGTGGCTGACGGTGGGCCTGTTGCTGGCGGCGTGGTTCCTGATTCGCTATGTCCGCTGGCGGAGGCGCTTCCGGGAGGCCCTCCCGGCGGACTGCCCGGGCCTGGAAACCTGGTTCCAGCTCCGGCGGAAGGTGGAGGTCCGGGTCACGGACCAGATCGCCGCCCCGCTGACCTACGGGCTTTTCCGCCCGGTGATACTCCTGCCCAAGACAATGGATTTTAAAGACGAGGAGGCCCTGACCTGCGTCCTGGCCCATGAGCGGGCCCATATCCGGCGGCTGGACGGCCTTCTCAAGCTGGCGCTGACGGCGGCGCTGTGCCTCCACTGGTTCAACCCCGCCGTGTGGCTCCTCTACGTCCTGGGAAACCGGGACATGGAGCTGCGCTGTGACGAGGCGGCGGTGCTGGCCCTGGGGGAGGACAGCCGGGAGCGCTACGCCCTGGCCCTCATCCGCCTGGCGGAAAATAGAAATGTGCCTCTGTGCGGTTTCGCCCACCGAAACGGCATGGAAGAAAGGATTAAGGCAATTATGAGCATCAAGAAAAAATCCCTGCTGGCTTGCTTTATGGCCCTGGCCCTGGTGCTGGGGATCACCACGGCCTTCGCCACCTCCGCCAAACCGGCGGAGACGGACGGGCCCTATAGCGAAGACTTCACTGACCGGGACTTATACGCCCAGTCCTCGGCGGAGTCCGCCGCCCTGTGGGAGGAGACTTTGGCTCCCTACGAGCCCTTCGGCCTCACCTGGACCTTTGACGACCCGGACCTGGACGGAAACGGCCTGACCATGACCTGGGAGGGCCATGAGGTGCGGGGCATCTACGACGAGGGGAAGTTCTCTTGGATCACCGAGCACGCCGGAGACGGCGCCTTCGGCCCCGACGCCGTGGAGCTCTATACCATCTATGAAAATGGCAAGCTCACCGGCCTCCGCCTGGCGACGGAGGAGGAGCAGAAGGCATTCGACCGGGACCGAAGGCTGTCCGCCGACAGCCTGAAGGTGGAGACCTTGGCGGAAAGCGTCCGCTATGACAGCGGGCATATCTATTTCACCATCCCCGAGAGCGAGGAGCCCTGGAGCATTTTCATTCAAGGCCGTATCCTGCTGGAGGACGGCTCCGGGCAGAGTGTCCGCTACCTGGAGAAGGAGAGCGAACAGGCGGAGTGGGTCCCGCAGATGACCTATTCCTTTGAGGTGGCGGACGCCGCCTATGACGAGCTGACCATGGATGTGCGGTACGGAAACGCCGATTATTGCTATCCCCTGACCCCGCTTCTGCCGGAGAAAGCCCCCTTGCCCGTGGAACCTCTGCCGGAGGGCAAGGCGGAGATCCCTGAAGGGGCGGAGATGATCTGGCCGGTAGAGAGCGATCAAATCAACAATTCCTTTGGGGACCGGGCGAAGCCCGGCGGAGAAGGCGTTGTGACCCATACCGGCGTAGATATCGGAGGTATGGAGAAGGGGACCCCCGTCTATGCCGCCGGAAAAGGGACCGTGAAGGAAGCCGGATTCAACGCCACAGAGGGCAACTTCGTCCGCATTGACCACGGGAACGGGCAGGAAACCTTCTATGCCCACTGCGAAAAGCTCCTGGTGAAAATCGGAGACGCCGTGGAGCTGGGGCAGACCATTGCCACTGTCGGCAGTACGGGTATGTCCACCGGACCGCATCTGCACTTTGAGTTTTGGGTGAACGGCGTTGCCCAGAATCCGGAAGCGATGCTGAAATCCGGGCAGGATATGCCGAAGGCAAAACCGGAGCCTGAGAAAAAGCCCGAACCGGAAACCAAACCTGAGCCTGTCCCTGCCGCTGAACCGGAGAGTACAATGGATCCGGTAATCCTGAAAGCGGCGCTGGAGGGGCTGGTGGATGGGGATTAACCCCGCAACAGCTTGGGAGAGACTTATGGAAGTACCCTCAGTGAGAGCATTGTAGGCTATGAACCGGACCTGATTTCCGCTGTTTCGGAGGACGGAACAGAAGGCTACATTGAGCCCCGCCGGCTATTGGGACCATACAACAGTGAGGAAGAGGCGATTGCCTGTTACAATTGGCGGAATGAGAATAAAGTCGGCTATGTCCTTGTTCCACTTTATAACTCCGAGCATGAGGAAATCGGGACCTTTATGCACAAAATTGGAAAAGGTATCTATAGCGGGGTTATAACGCTGGAGGAATTTATGGAGGCCAAGGCCCAGGGCTGGCCCTGCAAGGATGGAAGTACCCCGATTGAAGAAGAACCCATTTTCAAAAGCCTGGAGGAAGCCCAGGAAGCTGTGAAGAACGGCTGGCCTGACAATCAATAACCGGCGGAAGCCGTCCCGAAAGGGACGGCCTCTTTTTATTTTCTAAAAGAAAAAATAAAACTTGACTTTCATAAAATTAAGGTTTATATTTAATATTATGAAAGGAGGCCTCGCCTATGACCACCCCGCCCCCCTGGATGGCGGACCTGGACGAACAGGATTTGACCTTTGTGAAGCGCTTTCTCCTGGCCTCCGGCTCCTTGAAGGAGGTGGCGGCCCAGTACGGTGTCAGCTATCCCACGGTCCGCCTGCGCTTGGACCGCCTGATTCAAAAAATCCGCCTCAGCGACACGACGGAAGCGGACCCTTACGTGGCTTTGGTGAAGCGGCTGGCGGTGGACGACAAGCTGGACTTCGACACCGCGAAGATTTTGATTGCCGCCTACCGGGAGGCCCAAAAGAAAATGGAGGTTGAATGATGGCTATTGCGTCTAGGTTTGTGATTGTTTCTCTGCTGTTCCTGCTGGTGTTTCTGATAGGCGGTGTCTTTCTTCAAATCTTCCTCTCCAAGCGGGAGAGCCGCTGGCCGGGGCTGGTTCTGCCGCTGCTGACGTTTTTGCAGTCTTTGCTGCTGGTATTGAATATTGTGGATACCGGCAGCGTGTCCCAGAACGTGCTGACGGTGCTGGTGACCCTGCTGGCGGGGAACATCCCCACCCTGGTGCTCCTGGCCATCTACTGGGCGGTCCGGGGGAAGCGGAGGGTCAGAGACCAGATTGATAAGATGAAAATTGACGAGCTGTAAAACGCAAAGCCTCCCTGTTGGGAGGCTTCAGCCTGTCGAAAAGAGGCCTGTCTGTCTTCATTACCAGACAGGCCACAAAGTTAAT
>NZ_CAJMXG010000166.1:0-6692 GCF_905219725.1 Oscillibacter sp. CU971 | reverse complement strand
GGGTTGAACCGGGGGACTTCTTGTGATATAATCGAACCGTTTCAAAATCCTGGGCAAAACCGGGGCTTTTCCCCCTATATCCTGTGCCCGGAGGCGAAAAAAAGACGTTCCCGGCGGATNNCGCCGGTTTTGGAGGAACTATGGCGAAGAAACAGGATTACGGCAACGACANCATTTCCGCCTTAAAAGGCGCGGACCGGGTGCGCAAGCGTCCCGGGGTTATTTTCGGCTCCGACGGCCTGGACGGCTGCGAGCACGCGGTCTTTGAGATTTTATCCAACTCCATCGACGAGGCCCGGGAGGGCCACGGAACGTCCATCACCGTCACCCGCTTTTTGGACCGGAGCGTGGAGGTGGAGGACGCGGGCCGGGGCTGCCCGGTGGACTGGAACGAGAAGGAGCAGCGCTTCAACTGGGAGCTGGTCTTCTGCGAGCTGTACGCCGGGGGCAAATATGATAACGTGTCCGGGGACAACTACGAGTTCTCCCTGGGCCTCAACGGCCTGGGCTCCTGCGCCACCCAGTACGCCTCCCGGTACATGGACGTCACCGTCTGGCGNGACGGCTTTGAGTACCGCCTCCGCTTCGAGCGGGGGGAGATCGCAGGGGAGCTCCAGAAAACGCCCCTGCCTAAGTCCNANGCGAAAAAGACCGNCACCCGGACCCGGTGGCTTCCGGACCTGGAGGTGTTCACGGACATCAATATCCCGGCGGAGTACTTCTCCGGCGTGATGAAGCGCCAGGCGGTGGTGAACGCCGGGATTACCTTCCACTTCCGCAACGAGACGGAGCCGGGGATCTTTGAGGAAACGGAGTTCGTCTATGAAAACGGCATCGCCGATTATGTCGCCGAGCTGGCGGGGGAGAACAGCCTGACCTCCCCGGCCTTCTGGCAGGCGGAGAAGAAGGGCCGGGACCGGGAGGATAAGCCGGAATATAAGGTGAAGCTGTCGGCGGCCTTCTGCTTTTCCAATCGCGTGAACGTGGTGGAGCACTATCATAACTCCAGCATCCTGGAGCACGGGGGAAGCCCCGAGAAGGCCAGCCGCTCCGCCTTTGTCTCCGCCGTGGACAAGTACCTCCGGGAGCAGGGGAAGTACCAGAAGAACGAGAGCAAGGTCACCTGGGCGGACGTGGAGGACTGCCTGATTTTGGTCACCAGCAACTTCTCCACCCAGACCAGCTATGAAAACCAGACGAAAAAGGCCATTACCAATAAGTTTGTCCAGGAGGCCATGACGGAATTCCTCCGGTCCAACCTGGAGATTTATTTTATTGAAAACCANTTCGACGCGGAGAAAATCGCCGGGCAGGTGCTTTTGAACAAGCGCAGCCGGGAGAAGGCGGAGGAGGCCCGGCTGAGCATTAAGAAGAAGCTCTCCGGCAGCGTGGACATCGCCAACCGGGTGCAGAAGTTTGTNGACTGCCGGACGAAGGACGCCGCCAGGCGTGANATCTACATCGTGGAGGGCGACAGCGCCCTTGGCAGCGCGAAGCTGGCCCGGGATTCGGAGTACCAGGGCATCATGCCCATCCGGGGGAAGATTCTCAACTGCCTGAAGGCGGACTACGCCCGGATATTCAAAAGCGAAATCATCACGGACCTCATCAAGGTTCTGGGCTGCGGCGTGGAGGTGAGCAGCAAGCACGCCAAGGACGTTTCCTCCTTTGACCTAGGAAACCTCCGCTGGAGCAAGGTGGTCATCTGCACCGACGGTGACGTGGACGGCTTCCAGATCCGGACCCTGGTGCTGACCATGCTCTACCGCCTGACCCCGACGCTGATTCGGGNGGGGTATGTGTATATCGCGGAGACCCCCCTTTTTGAAATCAACTGCGGGGAGAAGACCTGGTTTGCTTACTCCGACAAGGAGAAAAACGACATTGTGAAGGACCTGGAGGGGAAGAAATACAAGATTGACCGCTCCAAGGGCCTGGGCGAGAACGACCCGGACATGATGTGGCTGACGACGATGAACCCGGAGACGCGNCGGCTGATCCGGGTGATGCCGGAGGACGTGGAGCGGACGGCCCAGGTCTTTGACCTCCTGCTGGGGGACAACCTCNAGGGGCGGAAGGACCATATCGCGGAGAATGGATACAAATATTTAGAGATGGCGGATATTTCCTAGGGGCGGCCCAGACCCGCCAGAGGGCGCCCGCCCTCTGGACTCCGGCCAGGGGAAACCAGATTCCCCTGGACCCCTTCTCATTTATTTTTTTGATAAATCCCTCTTTCCATGAAATCCTGGTGCAACAGCCACCGCATGTAACCGGACCGGGTGCGCAGGGTTTCATATGCCAACCGAGTCAAATGTTTATGATCCTGCTCAGTCATGGTCACGCAAACGCGTTTGCTGATATGTTTACTTTTGGCCATACGATGCAGCACTCCCTACTGTGAACGTAGTTTTGTGATGCTTTTAGTATATGTGAATAGATTCTTATAGTCAAGGGATATTTGAATTTTTTCACATAATGTGCTATTATAACAATTGAGATGGGGGATTCTTGTGGAACATACCGAAAGAATCTTGAAGATTTTGGAAGAAAGAAACATTACCGCTTATAGGCTGTCAAAAGAAACCGGTATTTCGCTCAGCTTGCCCAGCAAATGGAAGGAAAAGCCCTCATCAAAAGTATCCTCCGAAATTCTGGTCGCAATCGCCGACTATCTGGACTGCTCGGTCGATTACCTCCTTGGCCGGACCGAGAACCCCAACCTGAATAAATAGTGGAAAGGGCAGAATCATGCCAAAGAAGAAAACACCCGAAACCGGAAAGCCCAAATCCGGCAACCCCAACGTCTTAGGGCTCCACGCGGCGGTGGTGGAGCAGCCCATCACCGACACCCTGGAAACCAACTACATGCCTTATGCCATGAGCGTTATCGTCTCCCGGGCCATCCCGGAGATCGANGGCTTCAAGCCCTCCCACCGCAAGCTCCTCTACACCATGTATAAAATGGGCCTCCTCACCGGGGCGCGGACCAAGTCCGCCAACATCGTGGGCCAGANCATGCGCTTAAACCCCCACGGAGACGCCGCCATCTACGACACCATGGTCCGCCTCTCCCGGGGCTACGGCGCGCTGCTCACCCCCTTCGTGGACTCCAAGGGCAACTTCGGCAAGCATTATTCCCGGGACATGTCCTGCGCCGCCCCCCGGTACACCGAGGCCAAGCTCACCCCCATCTGCCAGGAGCTCTTCCGGGACATCGACAGCGACACCGTGGACTTCGTGGACAACTACGACAACACCATGAAGGAGCCCGCCCTCCTGCCCACCACCTTCCCCAACATCCTGGTGTCCGCCAACATGGGCATCGCCGTGGGCATGGCCTCCCAGTTCTGCGGCTTCAACCTGAAGGAGGTCTGCGACACGGCGGCGGCCTACCTCAAAAACCCGGACTGCGATCTGCTGGAGACCCTGCCCGCCCCGGACTTTCCCACCGGCGGGGAGCTGATCTGCGACCGGGACGCCCTCCGGGACATCTACGCCACGGGACGGGGCGGCGTGAAGGTCCGGGCCAAGTGGCGCTATGTGAAAGAGGAAAACCTCATCGAAATCACGGAGATTCCCTACTCCACCTCCACCGAGGCGATTTTGGACAAGGTGGCGGAGCTTATCAAGGCGGGCAAGGCCAAGGAAATCGCCGACATGCGGGACGAGACGGACCTCTCCGGCCTCAAGCTCACCATTGACCTCAAGCGGGGGGCGGACCCGGACAAGCTCATGGCCCGCCTCTTCAAGCAGACCCCCCTGGAGGACGCCTTTTCCTGCAACTTCAANGTCCTCATTGGCGGGATGCCCCAGGTGCTGGGGGTCCGGCGGATTCTGGAGGAGTGGACCGCCTGGCGCACGGAGTCCGTGCGGCGGCGGGTGTTCTTCGTCCTGGGGAAGCGGNGGGAAAAGCTCCACCTCCTCAAGGGCCTCAAGCGCATCCTGCTGGACATTGACAAGGCCATTNAAATCATCCGGGAGACGGAGGCGGAGTCCGAGGTCATCCCCAACCTGATGATTGGCTTTGGCATCGACCAGTTGCAGGNGGAGTACGTNGCGGAAATCAAGCTCCGCAACATCAATAAAGAGTACATCCTGAAGCGGGTAAAGGAGACGGAGGCCCTCCAGGATGAAATTGACGATCTGGAGGACATCCTCCAGGACCCCCGGCGGGTGAAGAAAATCATCCTGGAGGAGCTGCGGGACGCGGCGAAGAAGTACGGCGAGCCCCGCCGCACCTCCATTATTTACGCCCACGAGCTCCCGGACCCCGGGGAGGACGAGGGGCCGGAGGAGACGGCGGTCCATGTGTTCCTCTCCAGGGAGGGGTACTTCAAGAAAATCACCCCCCANAGCNTCCGTATGAGCAATACCCAGAAGTACAAGGAGGGGGACGGCCTCCGGCAGAGCTTCGAGACTACCAGCCGGGCGGAGGTCATGTTCTTCACCGACAAGTGCCAGGTCTACAAGACCCGCCTCAGCGAGTTCGAGGATGCCAAGGCCAGCGTCCTGGGGGACTACCTCCCGGCGAAGCTGGGCATGGACGCCGNGNAGAGCCTGGTGTTCATGGTCCTCCCCGGGGACTACTCNGGGGGCCTCCTCTTCTTCTTTGAAAACGGCAAGGCGGCGCGGGTGGAGATCAAGGCCTATCAGACCTGCTCCAACCGCCGCAAGCTCACCGGGGCCTATTCCGACAAGTCCCCCCTGAAAGCGATTCTCCGGGTGGACGNGGACCTGGAACTGGCGGCCTACTCCACGGAGCCCCGGTGCCTGATTTTCCACACCGCCCTGCTGGCCCCCAAGACCACCCGCTCCACCCAGGGCGTGGCGGTGATGACCCTGAAGCCCAAGTACCAGTTGGAGTCCGTCCGCCCCCTGGAGGAGACGGCTATTTCCAATAAGAGCCGCTACCGGGTCCGGGCGGTGCCGGCGGCGGGGGCCCTGCTGCGCCAGGAGGACACGGGAGAAACCCAGCTGACATTGGAGGAATGAGACATGGCGGATTTTGAAACGGTCAAAAAGAATCTGGAGGCCCGGGGCTACGCCGTCCGGGTCTTCGNCACCGGGAAGGAGGCGGCGGACTACCTGGACGCCGCCATAGACGGAAAGTCCGTGNNCTTCGGCGGGTCCGCCACCCTGGACGCCCTGGGGCTCTATGAGCGGCTGNGGAGCCACAACCGGACAATCTGGCACTGGAAATGGGAGGACAAGGACGCCGCCCGCCGGGAGGCCATGGTGTCCGATGTGTACCTCACCTCTGTCAACGGCCTGGCGGAGACGGGGGAGCTTGTGAACATCGACGGCGCGGGAAACCGGGCGGCGGCCACGCTGTTCGGCCATGAGAAGGTGTATTTCGTCATCGGCCAAAACAAGCTGGCGCCGGCTTANGACNGGGCCGTCTGGCGGGCCCGGAACGTCGCCGCCCCGCAAAGGGCCCGGCAGCTGGGCAAAAAGACCCCCTGCGCCGTAAAGTGCGACCGCTGCTATGACTGCAAAAGCCCGGAGCGCATCTGCCGCGGGCTTGTGACCCTCTGGGGCCCCATNNTGGGCATGGAGGCCGAGGTCNTGCTGGTAGAGGAAGACCTGGGATTATAAGCTATAAGCCGGAGGAGAAGTAAGGGGAGGAGGCCCGCCATGAGTCGGAAATTAAGCGGACTGGCCGTGCTGACGCTGGCGCTGTGCCTGCTGACAGGGTGCTCGGCCCTGCTGGAGCGGACCTATTCGACCGCGGAGCCCCACAGCAGCAAGTTNTGGGAGAGCGAGGCCGCCGGGACCCTCCGGGCGGAGAACCACCAGGACGTGGTAAACGATCTGCTGCTGCTGGTGGGGCGGCACCAGGAGACGGCGACCCTGCGCCTGTATGATTTCAAGAGCGACCTGGCCGTGGCGGACACCCTGGAGGAGGCCGCGGCGGAGGTTCAGCAGGAGACCCCCATGGGGGCCTATGCCGTGGAGTTTATCACCACCTCCAGCCACGCCCAGCGGGGCTATTATGAGGTGGCGGTGCGCATTGGCTACCGCCGGACCCTGGAGCAGCTCCAGGCGGTGGTGAACGCCACCAGCCCGGAGGCGCTGTACAGCCTGCTGGCGGCGGCCCTGGACGAGGGAAAGACGGAGCTGGCGGTCCGCATGGGCTACTGGGGGGAAAACGGCGGCGTCCGGGTGGAGGAGGCCATGNCGCAGCTCCGGGAGGAGCGGGAGCTGACGGAAACCGTCCCCTGGGTNGTGAATTACTATCCCGCCGGGGAGAATCCCGNNCTGGTGGANTTCCTTCTGNANCCGCCGGAGCCNGAGGAGGGCGGAGNGCCCGGGGAGGACGGAGAAGAGCCCCCCGGAGAAGAGGGGGAAAGCTCCCTTGAAGAGGGCGGGGCCCCGGACGGCGGCGCGGCGCCGGAAGNCGGGGAAGCCCCGAAAGAGGACCTGGAGCCGAAGGCGGAGGGGGAGGAAAAAGCAGACCCCGCCGCCCCGGCGGAGCCCGGGGAAGCGGANTAGAGGAAATTTTTTCTGCCAGGGTCTTGACAAGAGGGAAAATCTTTGCTAGAATACTTATTGTCTTTGCGGGCACTGCGCAGCCGTTGACGGCTTGCCGTCTTACGGATGCGGCGTACCCCCTATGCGGGCATAGCTCATCTGGTAGAGCGCCACCTTGCCAAGGTGGAGGTAGCGAGTTCGAGCCTCGTTGCCCGCTC
>NZ_CAJMXG010000165.1:0-6722 GCF_905219725.1 Oscillibacter sp. CU971 | reverse complement strand
GCCCCCCGCTCAGGCCCAAACCCCTTCCGCGCAGAAGCCCGCCGCCGGGGACCAGGCTCCCGCCGCCACCGGCGAGGAGGCCGCGAAAAGCGCCGCCTTCACCCACGCCGGGGTTTCCGCCGCCGACGCGGAAGCCGTCCGCTGCAAGCTGGACTGGGAGAACGGCCGCCAGGTCTACGATATTGAATTCTGGGTGGGCAATACCGAATATGACTACGAAATCGACGCCTCTACCAACGCCGTGCTGGAGTCCAAGCAGGAGCAGAACAGCCGCCCCGGCGGGACCGCCGCCCAGCAGCCGGGAAGCTTTATCGGCGAGGAAGCCGCCAAGAGCGCGGCCCTGTCCCACGCCGGAATTTCCGCCGCCGACGCGGGCTATGTGCAGTGCGAGCTGGACGAGGACGACGGCCGCTGGATTTATGAGCTGGAGTTCCGGGCGGGAAGNGTGGAGTACGAATATGAGATCGACGCCTCCTCCGGCACGGTGGTCAAGGCGGCGCAGGACCGCTGAGCCCGCGATTGAAAAAGAACTGTAAACATTCGGGCTTTCTGTTGCGTTTTACCAAAGGATACGCTATACTAGACGCTGTAGCTAACGTGATTAAAACCGGGCCTTCCGCAGGACCGGAATATGAAAGGGGATCTACAACCATGGCGTTTAATTTCGATGAACTGACCCGCAAAGCAAAGGACGTAGCCAACAAGGCCGCCGACCGGACCAAGGACGCCGCGGAGCTGNTNAAGCTCAACGTGGCCATTTCCGGGGAGCAGAAAGAGATTGACAAAAACTACCGCGCTATCGGCGAGTGGTTTGTCAGCGAGTACGAGGGTGAAATCCCCGACGCGGTGCGGGAAGCCGTGGAAGCCGTCAATGCTGGCAAGGCCAAAATTGCCGAGCTGGAGGCCAGCAAGCCCGTGAAGGAAGAGCCCGCTGGGGAGGCCGAAGAAGCTCCTGCCGGGAAGAAGTGCCCCATCTGCGGCGCGGAGTCCGACAGCAAATTCTGCCCCCAGTGCGGCGCGNCCATGGGCGAGTAAACGGCCCGCCGGGATGCCCCCGCTTTGAATAAAAACGTTTTTCCGGAGAAGGCCTCCGCAGACGCCTATGCGTCATGCGGAGGCCTTCTCCTTTTGTTTCTGCGACTCGGAGACCAGGCGGATTTATCCGATTTTACCGGCCCTCAACAGGCCGGACTGCGCCCGCGGCCCTGCACACGGGTTGCTTCACAGTTCCATCCACTCGTCCTCTCCAAAACAACCGTTTCCGGCGGCTTTTGGGCTTTCGGCCTGCCCAGCTCCACGCCTTTTCCCTTTGCGGCGGCTATGCCCTCTGCCTAACGCTGTTTAATGCTGATCCGATCTTGTTCGTTTATTGTACCCGATGGCGGCGTATTTCCAGACATCACCAAGCCTTCCTCCGGCATAAGCCGGAAAAAACAGCGGATACTAGCTTTTGCCAGAGTGACATACAACCATCACTTTATCAAAGGAGTTTTTCAATATGAAGGCAACTGGAATTGTGCGCCGGATTGACGACCTTGGCCGGGTGGTCATCCCCAAGGAAATTCGCCGCACCATGCGTATCCGGGAGGGCGACCCCCTGGAGATTTACACCAGCCGGGACGGCGAGGTGATTTTCAAGAAGTATTCCCTGCTGGGCGGCGTGGAGGATTTCGCCGGGCAGCTCTGCGAGACCATGAGCCGCTCCACCGGCTGCATCTGCGCCGTGACGGACCGGGACACGGTCATCTCCGTGGCNGGAGGCGGCAAGNGGGAGCTGCTGGGCAAGCGCATCACCTCCGAGCTGGAGCAGATCATGGAAAGCCGCCGCATCNACCAGNANGACGGCGGGGGAAACCCCATCCCCGTCTGCGACGGCAGCGACAAGCTGGTCACCAACGTGGCCGCCCCCATCCTCTCCGAGGGGGATCTGCTGGGCATGGTGCTGTTCATCGGCACGACGCCGGGCATCGCCACCGGGGACACGGAATACAAGCTGGCCCAGACCATCGCCGCCTTTTTGGGGCGGCATATGGAGGCGTAAGCCCTTGATGCGCATGGGAAATGGCCCGGTCGGAAGACCGGGCCCCGCAAAGCGGGATCGCCTTTTACGGAATCCGGCGCGTAATTGCGGGGCCCGCACCCCGGTACAGGCCATTTCCCATTTTTTCAGGAGGTCATACAACCTTCACTTATCTGCAAGACAAAAGACATCATACAACTATGTAGAAATATGACCACATGCACCCCGGGTATTTTGTCACATCCTCCATTGACAGCGGGACCTTTTCAGGTGTAAGCTTTAACACAACAAAGCGATACGGAAANCGGCGTTGATGGAGAAAAGTACCGGAGGGCGTTCCGCCCCAGTGAGCGGGGGACAGTGAGAACCCCGCGCAAAGAGCCTCCGGGAAGAACACTCCGTAGCTCCAAGCTGAACCCGGGGGGCCTCTCCCTTCCCCGGCAGTAAGCGCGGCGGGTTGTGATCGTTACCTCACACAGGCTTGTTGGAGCCTTGAAGGTGACCGCCCCCGGTCAGACGGGGAGGTAAATCATGTGNCTCCGCGGATAGNAGCTATTCGTCCTGAATGTTCAGGAGATAGCTGCGTTTTTATTTTCNCAGACGGGAAAGCCATATCAATTCGGAGGTGCTTGTTATGTGTTCGATTATGGGTTTTGAGAAAAAGGACGTCACGCGGGAGGAGCTTCAGCCCTTCTTTGCGCGCACGAAATCCCGGGGGCCGGATATGTCCCGCGTTGTGGAAACCNCAACAGGGTGGCTNTGCTNCCACCGGCTGGCCATCATGGGCCTGACTCCGGAGGGGATGCAGCCCTTCCGGCTGGGCGGGGACTATCTGGTGTGCAACGGGGAAATCTACGGCNTCCGGCCTTTGAAGCGGCAGCTTCAAGAGCGGGGCTACTCGTTTCAAAGCGGCAGCGACTGCGAGATTCTGCTGCCCCTCTACCGGGAGTACGGCCTGGAGATGTTCGCCCGGCTGGACGCGGAATTCGCCCTGGTCCTCTACGACGGGAGGACGGATTCCCTCATCGCCGCCCGGGACCCCATCGGCATCCGTCCCCTATTCTACGGATATGACCGCTCCGGCGGCATCGTCTTCGCCAGCGAGGCCAAGAACCTGGTGGGGCTGTGCCGGGAAATCCGCCCCTTCCCGCCGGGGCACTACTACGCCGGGGGAACCTTCGTCCGCTACGCCGATTTTACCACGGTAAGCGAATACTGCCGGGACGACCGGGAGACCGCCTGCAAGCATATTCGCGATAAGCTCATCGCCGGGGTCGACAAGCGGCTGGACGCCGACGCGCCTTTGGGCTTCCTCCTCTCCGGCGGGCTGGACTCCAGCCTGGTCTGCGCCATTTCCTCCGTCGTGCTGGGGAAGAAGATCCGAACCTTCGCCATCGGCATGGACAAGGACGCCATCGACCTCAAATACGCCCGGGAGGCGGCGGAATACATCGGGGCCGACCACACCGAGGTCTATATGACCCGGGAGGAGGTCCTGGCGACCCTGGATGAGCTGATTGCCCTGCTGGGCACCTGGGACATCACCACCATCCGGGCCAGCATGGGCATGTACCTCTGCTGCAAGGCCATTCATGAGCGGACGGACGTCCGGGTGCTGCTGACCGGGGAGATTTCCGACGAGCTCTTTGGCTATAAGTACACAGACTTCGCCCCCAGCGGCGAGGAGTTCCAGAAGGAGGCAAAAAAGCGGGTGGATGAGCTTTACATGTACGACGTGCTCCGGGCGGACCGCTGCATCTCCGTCAACTCCCTGGAGGCCCGGGTGCCCTTCGGTGACCTGGATTTCGTGAAATACGTCATGTCCCTGGACCCCGAGATGAAGCGGAACACCTACGGCATGGGGAAATACCTGCTCCGCCACGCCTTTGAGAAGGACCGCCCCCTGCCCGAGGGCATCCTCTGGCGGCAGAAAGCTGCCTTCTCCGACGCCGTGGGCCACTCCATGGTGGACGACCTGAAAGCCTACGCCCAGGAGAAATACACGGACGGGGCATTCGAGGCCCTGCGGCACAAGTACGATTACCACTGCCCGCCCTTCACCAAGGAGAGTCTGCTGTACCGGGAGATCTTCGAGAAGCACTACCCGGGACAGGCGGCGATGATCCGGGATTTCTGGATGCCCAACAAGTCCTGGGAGGGATGCGACGTGGACGACCCTTCCGCCCGGGCCCTGAGCAACTACGGCGCCANCGGACAATGAACGGCCCTCTTCCGGGCCGGANGTTTAGAAGTATTACCAATTGTGTTTGCATCGTTTTATGTTACGATTTAACATAAAGGTATCATGAAGCGGTACACTTCCCGATATCGGGAAGGAAGATAGTTGGAAAGAAACCCAGGAAGGGTGTCTTTCCTTTCAATCAAACGTTTTTCAACGAGTTGAAAAACGTCCAGCCTGCCGAACGCTTTCGGCAGGCATGAAATTGAGGAGGAAACGATTATGAGTACTACCTTGCATCTCCCCGAGCTCTTCGGCAGCCAGGTCTTCAACGAGGAGACCATGAAGGACCGCCTCTCCCCCGCGTCCTACGGCGCTTGGAAAACCTGCGTCACCGAGGGCACGGCCCTGGACATCTCCACCGCCAACGAAATCGCCGAGGCCATGAAGCAGTGGGCCGTGGAGCGGGGCGCCACCCACTTTACCCACTGGTTCCAGCCCATGACCGGCGTCACCGCCGAAAAGCACGACAGCTTCATCAGCCCCACCGGCGGCGGCCGGATCATGATGGAGTTCTCCGGCAAGGAGCTGGTCCGGGGCGAGCCGGACGCCTCCTCCTTCCGCTCCGGCGGCCTCCGGGCTACCTTCGAGGCCCGGGGCTACACCGCCTGGGACCCCACCTCCTTCGCCTTTTTGAAGGAGGGCTCCNTCTGCATCCCCACCATCTTCTGCTCTTACTCCGGCCAGGCCCTGGACAAGAAAATGCCCCTCCTCCGCTCCATTGAGGAGGTCAGCCGCCAGGCCATCCGCATCCTCCGCCTCTTCGGGGACACCGAGAGCCGGAAGGTCATGGCCCAGGTGGGCCCGGAGCAGGAGTATTTCCTCATTGACAAGCAGCTCTTCGGCAAGCGGAAGGACCTGCGGATGACGGGCCGGACCTTATTCGGCGCCAAGCCCCCCCGGGGCCAGGAGCTGGACGACCACTACTTCGGCGCTATCAAGCCCCGGGTGGCCGCCTACATGAAGGACCTGGACGAGACCCTGTGGGCCCTGGGCATCCCCTCCAAGACCAAGCACAACGAGGTGGCCCCCTCCCAGCACGAAATGGCCCCCATCTATACCNACGCCAACACCGCCTGCGACCAGAACCAGCTGGTGATGGAGGTGATGAAAAAGGTGGCGGACCGCCACGGCCTGGTGTGCCTCCTCCATGAAAAGCCCTTCGCCGGGGTAAACGGCTCCGGCAAGCACGACAACTGGTCCCTCTCCACCGACACGGGGAAGAACCTCTTCAAGCCCGGCTCCACCCCCAGCCAGAACGCCCGCTTCCTCCTCTTCCTGGCGGCCTTTGTCAAGGGCGTGGACGAGTACCAGGACTTCCTCCGCACCACCGTGGCCACCGCCGGAAACGACCACCGCCTGGGGGCCCAGGAGGCTCCCCCCGCCGTCCTCTCCATCTTCCTGGGGGACGAGCTGAACGCCGTGGTGGATTCCATCATCCAGGGCACCGAGTACACCGACGCCAGCAAGAAAACCCTGGAGATCGGCGTGGACGTGCTCCCCGCCATCCGNCAGGACACCACGGACCGGAACCGGACCTCCCCCATGGCCTTCACCGGCAACAAGTTCGAGTTCCGCATGCTGGGCTCCTCCCAGTCCATCTCCGGGCCCAACATCGCCCTGAACACCATCATGGCCGAGGAGCTCAAGCAGTTCGCCGACGAGCTGGAGTCCTCCGCCGACTTCCAGGCCGACCTCCAGAAGCTGATCCGCCGGACCTTCACCGAGCACCAGCGCATCATCTTCAACGGAAACGGCTACGACGGCAACTGGATTGCCGAGGCGGAACGCCGGGGCCTGGCCAACCTCAAATCCACCGCCGACGCCCTGCCCGCCTATGTCCAGCAGAAGAACATCGACCTCTTTGTCAAGCNCGGCATCTNNACGGNGGAGGAGGTCCGGGCCCGGTATGAGATTCATGTGGAGAACTACCGGACGGTCCTCTCCATCGAGGCCAGCACCATGATCGACATGATCCGCCATGAGATCCTCCCCGCCGTTTCCGGCTGCGCCGCGGAGCTGTGCGAGCGGGCCTTTAAAAAGAAGGAGATGGGCTCCAGCTGCCGCTACGAAACCTCCACGTCCCAGAAGCTCTCCGCCCTGACGGACACGCTGATGGACGGCTGCGCAAAGCTGGAGGCGGACCTGGCCGCCATTCCCTCCGGGGCGGAGACCGCCATGCGGTACTGCCACGACGTGCTGATCCCCGATATGACCGCCGCCCGGGAGACCGCCGACCAGCTGGAAGCTCTCACCGACGCCAAGGCGTGGCCCTTCCCGGTGTACTCGGAGCTGCTGTTCTCCGTTTAAACGGTCTCCCCAAATCCCAGAAAAACGCTCAACGGCAAAGCCGTTGAGCGTTTTTTCAAGTCTTGGGCGCGTCCCCGTTCTTATTCCACCGGCGTCCCCCGCGGTAGGGCGGGCGGCGGCGCTTGTTCTCCCCGGCGGGGCAGTCCTCCCGCT
>NZ_CAJMXG010000164.1:0-6761 GCF_905219725.1 Oscillibacter sp. CU971 | reverse complement strand
TCCTACATTTTATCCCTCATTAACTTTGTGGCCTGTCTGGTAATGAAGACAGACAGGCCTCTTTTCGACAGGCTGAGGGGGAGGCGTTTCAGCCTCCCCCTTTTAANTTTTCCAGAGCGTCGGGGCGATCTGCGGTAATCATCCTAAGGGTTTGGCATTCTTCCAGGTCCGGGCAGCCGCCGCATGTGGTTACGCCCTTTTTCAAAGCGCATTGACGGATCTCGCAGAGCTGTTCGCAAAACACCGTTTTCACTCCCGCGGCCCGGCAGCCCCGGCAGTTGATATGTTCGGGCAGAATGGGGGCGTTGTTTAGCTCTGCCCACAATTTCGCGGTTTTCTCACGCAGCGCCTGGTCGTCATGGATGGTCGCGAGGTACGCGCCGCATTTCTCACAGTCCAGGCCGCAATAGGCGATCATTTCTCTCATGGCCGTCTTCCTCCTGCAAATGGATGTTTCACATATTATAGCACCGTTCCCAGGCCAATTCAACCCGCCCTGTAAGGCTGGCGGCGGTTTCTCCCTTTGACAAAGGCCAACCTATTTGCTATGATGGAACCATNATTTGAGAGAGGAGCGGGACCATGAAACATGTGAAATACGGAAAATGCGTCCGCTGCGGCAAAACCTACGCGGCCGTGCCGGACCTGACTACCTGCGAATGCGGCGGCATTTTGGATATCATCTATGACTATGAGTCCATCAAAGCCCGTCTGACCAAGGAGGTCCTGGCGAACCGGGCCGAGCGGTCCATGTGGCGCTACCGGGAGCTGCTGCCCATCGAGGAGGGCGCCGTCCCCACGCCCCTGCGGGTGGGCTGGTCCCCCCTCTACGAGGAGCCGCGCCTTGCGCAGCAGCTGGGCCTGGGCCGGCTCTTTGTAAAGGACGACGGCCAGAACCCCACGGCCTCCCTGAAGGACCGGGCCAGCGCCATGGCGGTGGCCAAGGCCCGGGAGGCCGGGGCCAGGGTAATTGCCTGCTCCTCCACGGGAAACGCCGCCTCGTCTCTCGCGGGCAACGCGGCGGCGGCGGGGCTTTCCACGTACATCTTCGTTCCCTCCCGGGCCCCCAAGGGGAAGGTGGCCCAGCTCATGACCTTCGGGGCCACGGTGATCTCCGTCCAGGGCAGCTATGAGGAGACCTTTGAGCTTTCCAAACAGGCCATTGACAAATGGGGCTGGTACAACCGCAACGCCGCCATCAACCCCTATCTCTCCGAGGGCAAGAAGACCGTGGCCCTGGAGATTATGGAANAGCTGAACNGGGAAGTGCCGGANTACATCGCCATCTCCGTGGGGGACGGCTGTACCATCGCGGGGCTGTGGAAGGGCCTTAAGGACCTGCACGCCATCGGCTTCATTGACCGCCTGCCCCGGCTTATCTCCGCCCAGGCGGCGGGCTGCTGCCCGCTGAACCGGGCCATTGAGAGCGGCATGCCTTGGGAGCCCATGGAGGAGAACACCCTGGCGGACTCCATCGCCGTGGGCGTGCCCCNGAACGCGGAAAAGGCCCTCATGGCCATCCGGGAGTCGGGCGGATTGACGGTGAACGTCACCGACGAANAGATCATGGCCGCCCAGCAGCTCCTGGGCCGGACCTGCGGCGTCTTCGGCGAGCCCGCCGGGGTCACCGGCACGGCGGGGGTGAAAAAGCTCTGCGAGGNCGGAAAAATCGGCAGAGACGACACGGTGGTCTCTGTGGTGACGGGCAACGGATTGAAGGACGTGGCCAACGCCATCGCCGCCTGCGGGGACCCCATCACGATTCCCTCCGATATGAACCGGCTGCTGGCGGCTTTTGCCGAGAAGGNCATTGGGGCGGNGGGAGTATGATCCTCCGGCCCTACCGTCCCTCCGATCTCCGGGAGCTTGCGGAATTGTTTTATGACACGGTGCATACGGTGAATGCCGGGGACTACACGGCGGAGCAGCTGGACGCCTGGGCGGACGGAGCCCCGGACTTAGAGGAGTGGGGCAGGACCCTCCTGGCGCACACCGCCCTTGTGGCGGTGGAGGGGGAGACTCTCGCGGGCTTTGGAGACATGGACCGCTCGGGTTATCTGGACCGCCTGTATGTCCACAAGGACTTCCAGCGCCGGGGCATTGCCTCCGCCCTCTGCGACGCGCTGGAAGCGGCGGTGGAGGCGGAGCGGATTGTCACCCACGCCTCCATCACCGCCCGGCCGTTTTTTGAGAAGCGGGGTTATCGGACCCTCCGGGAGCGGCGGGTACTCCGGCATGGAGTGCCCCTGACCAATTACAACATGGAAAAGCGCCGGTTCCCGGCTGCACAAAACGCCTGTTACTCAGCAGAAAACGCCGTTGCGCCCCAGGCGGAAACGGAGTAAGATAGACGCGGCATTCCAAGAGACAGGAGGGGACTCCCCATGAAAACAGCGTTTGACGCCCACTGCTGGGCGGAAATCGATTTGGACGCCCTGGTCCATAACTTCCATCTGATTCGGGAAAAGGCGTCGCCCGCCGCGGTCTGCGCCGTGGTAAAGGCCGACGCCTACGGCCACGGGGACCGCATGGCGGCCCGGACCCTGGCGGAGGCGGGGGCNGCGTGGTTCGCCGTATCCTCCCTGGCGGAGGCCCGGCACCTGCGCCGCAGCGGTATCAAGCAGCCCATTTTGATTCTGGGCATGACCCGTCCGGAGTGCGCCGGGGCGCTGGCGGCGGAGGGGATAACCCAGGCGGTCTACAGCCTGGAATACGCCCGGGCCCTGTCCCAGGCGGCGGAGGCCGCCGGGGTGACGGTGGAGGGCCACCTGAAAATCGACACCGGCATGGGCCGCATCGGCTTCGGGGCCTGCCGGGACTTTGAGGGGGCGGTGTCCGGCCTTCTGGAGTGCCGGAGGCTGCGCGGCCTTTCCATCACCGGCGCGTTCCAGCACTTTCCCGTGGCGGACTCCCTGTCGGAGGAGGACCGCCGCTATACGGAAAAGCAGTACGCCCTCTTCCGCCGGGTGGTGGAGCGCCTGGAGGCGGCGGGGCCCCTGAGAACCGTCCACTGCTCCAACTCCGCCGGACTGACGGCCCACCCGNAGTGGAGCGGCGACATGGTCCGGGCCGGGGTCATCCTCTACGGCCAGGACCCCAGCGCGGAGGTGGCCTTCCCCGGCCTTCGGCCCGTCATGGCCTTGAAAACCGTGGTCAGCCAGGTGAAGGACCTGGCCCCCGGGGACTGCGTGGGCTACGGGCGGACCTACACGGCGGACCGGCCCCTGCGGGCGGCCACCGTTTGCTGCGGCTACGCCGACGGCTACCCCCGGTGCCTGTCCAATCTGGGCACGGCCTCCATTCACGGCCATCCCGCCCCGGTGATTGGCCGGGTGAGCATGGACCAGATTGTTCTGGACGCCTCCCAGGCGCCGGAGGTCTCCGCCGGGGATGAGGCCGTGCTGCTGGGCGCCGCTCCGGCGGACGGCTTTGCCCAGGCGGCGGAAAAGGCGGGGACCATCACCTACGAGCTTCTCTGCGCCGTGGCCCGCCGGGTGCCCCGGGTCTACCTCCGGGGGGGAGAAGTGGTGGAGGTTCTGGACTACCTGGATAAGGAGTGAACGCCTCGCCAATGCCGGATCCTTGGAAAAGGGGAGTGTCCAAAATAAAGATTTTATGATAAAATGGAAATATGAAAAGACGAACAGAAGAGGCATGGAAGAAATGCCCGAGATGCGGAAAAATCGAGAACCAGATCAAGGCAGGATACAACGGTTCGGGAAGCCAACGCCGCAAGTGTAAGGAGTGCGGCATATATTACACCATAGACCCAAAACAGCACGCGTACCCGGAAGAAACCAGAGAACTGGCAATCAAAATGTATTAAGGCGGGGGCAGCGGCCGCGGCGTGGGAAAGATTCTGGGGATGAACAAATCCAATGTGATGAATTGGATAAAAAAGAGCGCCCGGAGGAAGAGTAACCAGGAATCCACAGTCGGCACAAGACTTGTGGAACTGGATGAGCTGTACTGGTTTTTGGAGTACAAGCCCCGGACGGAGACCCGGGAAAATNTCTACATTATGACGATGGTGAGCTGAAAACCTCGGCAAATGGTGGGGCATGTTGTAAGTTGGGATAAGACATCTCCCTTTTCCCTCTTTGATTTCTTTTAACCCTGTGTTTGGACACTCCCTGGAAAAGGCCGGCCTTGACATCCAGGCCCTTCCATGCTATCATCGTTTACAGCCCTGTCCCCGGAAAGTGTTTCTGACCGGAGGACTTGGATTTCATATCTGTCGGTCTGACGGCAAGGTGGTTCNGAGCCGTAAGAGGAGAGACATCGGGCGCGGGGAGGTTCCCCGGGCCTTGGCGCGTGCCTGCGTCCCCTCTGCCGGATCGGCGGAGGGGCTTTTATTTTTCCGCGAAGGAGGGAAGCTATATGGAGACCCGCGTCGCCGTCCTGGCGGTCATTGTCCGGGAGGCGGACTCCGTGGCGGCGCTGAACGCCCTGCTGCACCAGTATGAAAGCGCCGTCCTCGGGCGGATGGGAATTCCCTGCCGGGATCGGGGGATACGCTTAATCAGCGTGGCCCTGGACGCTCCGGCGGATGTGATCTCCGCCCTGTCCGGGAAAATCGGCCGGCTGCCCGGCGTGACGGCCAAGACCGTTTACGCCCCTGAGAATGCCTGAGCCTTGCAAAAAAGAACACATTATGGGAGGAAACAACGGATGAAAATCTTGAAGACCCTTGCCCTTGCCTTAGCCCTGCTGCTGGCCCTTTCCGCCTGCGGCGTGATTCGCGGCGGCGACGGCCCCGCTCAAACGGCGGGCGGCTCCGCCCCGGGGGAGGAGAGCGGCCCGGCAGAGGGTTCTTTGCCCCCGGAAGAAATGCCGGATGAACTCTATCTGCTCCAGATAGGGGCGCTGAAAGGGCCAACTGCTATGGGACTTGTGCAGATGATGGAGCGGCGGGGGCCCACGGCGTCCATTTATTTCTGGGAGTTTGCTCTGGCGGGCTCCGCCGATGAGCTGACCCCCGCCTTCATCAAGGGGGACCTGGATATCATCTGTGTCCCCGCCAACCTGGCGGCGGTTCTCTACAACAAGACCGAGGGCCAAATCGTCACCCTGGCCGTCAACACCCTGGGCGTGCTCTACATTGTGGAAAACGGCGGGGAGAGCGTTCAGTCCATGGAGGACCTCAAGGGCAAAACCATCGTCGCCGCCGGGAAGGGGTCTACCCCGGAGTTCGGCCTCCAGTACCTCCTGGAGCAAAACGGCCTGGACCCGGACCGGGACGTCACCGTCGACTGGAAATCGGAACACGCCGAGTGCGTCGCCGCCCTGGCGGCGGNAANGGCNGACATCGCCCTGCTNCCCCAGCCCTTCGTCACCGTNGCCCAGGGGAAGCTGGAAAANCTCCGGGTGGCCCTGGACCTGACGGAAGAGTGGGACGCCCTGGACAACGGCTCCGCCATGATTACCGGCGTGGCCGTGGCCCGGCGGGAGCTGGTGGAGGAGCGCCCGGAGCTGGTGGATAAGTTCCTGATGGAATACGCCGAATCTGTGGAGTGGGTGCATGAAAACACCGCCGGGGCGGCGGAGCTGGTGGCCCAAAACGGCATCATCGAAAGCCCCGCCATCGCGGAAAAGGCCCTGCCCCGCTGCAACATCGTCTGTCTCACCGGGCAGGAGATGTATGAAAAGCTCTCCGGCTATCTCCAGGTGCTGGCGGAGGCGGCCCCGGAGTCCGTAGGCGGTGTGCTCCCCAGAGACGACTTCTATTATGGCGCCTAAGCTCCGCCCCTGGTCCGTGGCCCTCTGGCTGCTGGCCTGGCAGGGGGGGAGCGTGGCCCTGGCGGCGGCTTATCCCCACGGGGGGCTGCTGCTGGCCTCGCCGGTTCAGGCGGCCCTCCGCCTCCTGGAGCTGCTGCCGTCCTCCGCCTTCTGGCGGGCGGTGGGGAACTCGTCTCTGCGCATCTTCGGGGGCTTTCTCCTCTCCTGCGCGCTGGCTCTTCTGCTGGCGTCTCTGGCGGCGGGCCGGCCCTGGCTCCGGGATCTGCTGGCCCCGCCGGTGGCGGTGGTGAAGGCGGTCCCCGTGGCCTCCTTCATCATCCTGGCCCTGGTGTGGCTGGACGCGGAAGCGCTGTCCCTGTTCATTTCCGCCCTGATGGTCTTCCCGCCGGTGTACCTCAACGTGCTGGAGGGACTCCGGCAGACAGACCCGAAGCTCCTGGAGCTGGCCCGGGTCTACCGCATCCCCTTCCGGCGGCGGGTATGGGGCGTTTACCTGCCCCAGGTGCTGCCTTATTTCCGCTCCGCCGCCTCCCTGGCCCTGGGGCTTTGCTGGAAGGCGGGAGCGGCGGCGGAGGTCATCGGCCTTCCGGAGGGGACCATCGGCGAGCGGCTTTATACCGCCAAGGTCTACTACCAGACCCCGGACCTCTTCGCCTGGACCGCCGTGATCCTGGCGCTGTCGGCGGTTTTCGAGCGGCTGTTCCTGGCGGCGGTGGACGGCTTGGCTGGAAAGGCGGGAGCATGATGGAAATTCATGTGGAAGGGCTCTGCAAGGCCTATGGCGGCAGGCCCGTGCTGACCGGCCTGAGCGCCGTCTTCCGCCCGGGGATCACCTGCGTCGCCGCCCCCTCCGGAACGGGGAAAACCACCCTGCTCCGCCTCCTGCTGGGCCTGGAGCGCCCCGACGGGGGAATCATCCGGGGCGCGGACTGCCGATGGGCCGCCGTGTTCCAGGAGGACCGGCTGCTGGAGAACCTCTCCGCCGCCGGAAATCTCCGCTTCGCCCTGGGGGAGGTTCCGGG
>NZ_CAJMXG010000163.1:0-6804 GCF_905219725.1 Oscillibacter sp. CU971 | reverse complement strand
GACATTACAGCCGTTGTCACCGACCTGGAAAACCGGCTTTCGGATATGGACATCGGCGGTCTGCTGGGCCTGTGGTTCCAGTCCCTTTTCGTGGGGCTGACGATGAATATTCTCTCCATCTGCATCATGCTTGTGGTCTATGGCAGGCTGATTGAAATATACCTTGTGACCTCGCTGGGGCCTATTCCTCTCGCCACCATTGGGAACAGCGAGTGGCGGGGCATGGGGCAGGGCTATTTGAAATCCCTCTTTGCCCTGGGCTTCCAAGCGTTTCTTATCATGGTGGTAACGGGTATCTATGCTGTCCTGATACAGAATATCGCCCTTGACGGGGATGTTTCCGGGGCGATATGGGGGTGTATGGGCTATACGGTTCTGCTGTGCTTCTGTCTGTTCAAGACCGGGAGCATCGCCAAGGCCGTGTTCGCCGCCCACTGACGGAGGGAGGACAAACTATCAAAAAATACAGCATTATCTACGCTGACCCACCCTGGCAGTACAAGGTGTACTCCAAGAAAGGGGCGGGCCGCTCCGCTGAAAGCCACTATCCCACCATGAGCATTGAGGACATCCGGGCCTTGCCGGTTGGTGAGCTGGCCGACCATGACTGCGCTTTGTTTCTCTGGATCACCTTTCCTACACTGTTGGAGGCGCTGACCGTCATAGAGGCATGGGGCTTCACCTATAAGACCGTGGCCTTTGCCTGGGTAAAGCAGAACAAAAAGGCCGACACCCTGTTTTGGGGTATGGGCTACTGGACACGGGCCAATGTGGAGCTGTGCATCCTGGCGACCAAGGGACGGCCAAGGCGGAAATCCGCAGGCGTTCATCAAGTGGTGCTGGCCCCGGTGGAGGAACACAGCAAGAAACCCGATATTGTCCGGGATAAGATCGTTACGCTTATGGGCGACCTGCCCCGGATAGAGCTGTTTGCCAGACAGACGCCCCCCGGCTGGGACGTTTGGGGCAACGAAGTGGACAGCGACATCACGCTATGAAGCGGAAAGGGGGCTTTTTGTTATTCCGCAGTACACATTAGCATCTCTTTTTGACGGCATAGGGGGATTTCCCTACGCCGCTTCTTTTTACAATATCACATCCTTGTGGGCAAGCGAGATCGTCCCGGCCTGCGTGTCGGTGACGCAGAAGCACTTCCCGAACATGGCCCACGCCGGGGACGTGACCCAGCTCCACGGCGGGAAGCTCCCGCCTGTGGACATCGTGACATTCGGCAGCCCGTGTCAAGGGCTGTCGCTGGCGGGCCAGCGCCGGGGGCTGGCGGACGAACGGAGCGGCCTTTTCATGGAGGCCATACGGATAATTGATGAAATGAGGGAGGCGACACATGGCGAATACCCAAGGTTCGCGCTGTTCGAGAACGTCCCCGGCGCTCTGTCGTCCGCCGGAGGACGTGACTTTGCGGCTGTGCTGCAAGCGTTCACAAAGGCCCAAATTCCAATGCCTTATTCTGGACGGTGGGCAAACGCCGGGATGGTACGAGGCGGAGGCGTTGATCTCGCTTGGTGCGTGTACGACGCCCAATATTTCGGCACAGCACAGCGGCGCAGGCGCCTGTNTCTTGTCTGCGATTTTGCAGGAAAATGTGCCGGAGAAATACTCTTTGTCCCCAAAAGCCTGCGCGGGTATTTTGAGGCGGGCGGAACGCCGCGGCAAGGACTTGCCGCCTTTGCTGAAAGCGGCCCTGATACAGCAGGCGGGGAAATCGTTGTTTTGAACGATCAAGGCGGGGCGTCGCTGACAGTGGAACGCTCCGGCCTCTCTCCCACTCTCCGTAGCCAGACCCACGGCAATCTGCCGGTGGTGGCCGCTGGCTTTGACTTACAGCAGATCACCAGCAAAACCAACCGTTCCACCCTGCGGCCCGTCCAGCCCACCCTATGCGGAACAGGACAGCCCCATGTGCTGACGATGGCGACGGGGCAGGCCAACGCGGAAGTGCTGGCGGACATCGCCCCCACCCTCAACTGCAACCATGAACAGCCCCTTTTGGTACATCCGCAGATTGCCGGGACGCTGTGCGCCTCCGGCGCTGGCCTCTCCCGGCCCGCTGGCATGGGGAGCGAAACCGACTTCTGTATCACCAGCTACGCCGACCTGATCGTGCGCCGCCTGACGCCCCTGGAATGTGAGCGGTTGCAGGGCTTCCCGGACTTCTGGACGGAGCGGGGCGACGGGCGGAGTATCAGCGACACCAGCCGCTACCAAATGCTGGGGAATTCTATCGCCGTCCCCTGCGTGGCCTACATCATGCAGGGGATTTATCACGCTCTGGAAAGGAGGAATTGACCTATGGCCTATGTGTCCGTTCCCAAGGACTTGACCCATGTAAAAAGCAAGATGCTGTTCGGCCTGACGAAACGGCAGATCGTATGTTTCGGCGCGGCGCTCCTGATGGGCTTGCCGCTCTTTTTTATGCTCCGGGGCAGCGTCCCCACCAGCGCCGCCGCCCTGGTGATGATCTTCGCCATGCTCCCCGGCCTGCTGTTCGGGCTGTATGAGAAGCACGGCCAGCCGTTGGAGGTGGTGATCGGGCAGATTGTCCGAAACCGCTTCACCATGCCGAAAGTCCGGCCCTATCAGACCAATAACCTTTACGCCGTGTTGGAGCGGCAGCGTCAAATGGAAATGGAGGTGAAAGCGGTTGTCCAGAAAGCAAAACGGCGGCAGGCCGGTAAAGCTGTCCCGCGCCGAAAAGCGGGAGATACAGTCAATTATCAGAAAGTATAAGGGCGACGGCAAGCCCCATACCGCCCAAGAGAGCATCCCCTATGAGGTCATGTATCAGGACGGCGTTTGCAGGCTGAACCAGCGTTCTTTCTCCAAGTGCCTTGAGTTTTCCGATACCAATTACCAGCTTGCCCAGCCGGACGACCGCACAGCGACCTTTGAATACCTGTGCGACCTCTATAACTATGTGGACGCCTCCATCCATGTCCAGTTCTCCTTTGTCAACCGCAGGACAGACCCGGCGCAGTACGCCCGCAGTTTCGAGATCGCCCCGCAGGGGGACGACTTCGACGACATCCGGGCCGAGTACACCGGCATCTTACAGCGGCAGTTGACGAGGGGCAACAACGGCATCGTCAAGACCAAGTATCTGACATTCACCATAGAGGCGGACAACCCGAAAGCAGCGCGGGCGAGGCTGGAACGCATTGAAACCGACCTGCTGGGCTACTTCAAAATGATGGGAGCCGCCGCCCGTGTGCTGGACGGGGCCAAACGGCTGGAAGTTCTGCACGGCGTTTTCCACCCGGACGGTGAATTGTTCCGCTTCGACTGGAAGTGGCTTCCCACGGCGGGGCTGTCCACGAAAGATTTTATCGCCCCGTCCTCTCTCCGCTTCGGGAACAGCCGGGTATTCGGCATCAGCGGCAAGTACGGCGCTGTGAGCTTCCTGCAAATCCTCGCCCCGGAGCTGTCCGACGAAATGCTGGCGGACTTTCTCAACACGGAAAACGGCATCGTCGTCAACCTCCATGTGCAGGCCATTGAGCAGACCGAGGCCATCAAGCGGGTAAAACGGAAGATCACCGACCTGGACGCCATGAAGATACAGGAGCAGAAAAAGGCGGTGCGCTCCGGCTACGATATGGATATTTTGCCCTCCGACCTTGCCACCTACGGCACGGACGCCAAGCAGCTTTTGTCCAAATTGCAGACCCGGAACGAACGCCTTTTCATGGTGACGTTCCTTGTCCTGAACATGGCCGACACCCAGCGGAAGTTGAGCAACGAGGTATTCCGGGCCGCTGGCGTGGCGCAGAAGTATAACTGTGCCCTGGTGCGGCTGGACGACCAGCAGGAACAGGGCCTAATGGCCTCCCTCCCCCTGGGGCAGAACCATATCAACATCCAGCGGGGCCTTACCACGTCCAGCGCCGCCATCTTCGTCCCGTTCGTCACGCAGGAGCTCTTTCAGGGCGGCGGGGCCATGTACTACGGCGTCAACGCCAAGACCCACAACATGATAATGCTGGACAGAAAACTTGCGCGCTGCCCCAACGGGCTAAAGCTGGGTACGCCGGGAAGCGGCAAGTCCATGTCCTGCAAGTCCGAGATCGTCAGCGTGTTCCTTACCACCCCGGACGATATTTTTGTCTGCGACCCGGAGGCCGAGTATTTTCCCCTGGTACAGCGGCTTCACGGGCAGGTTATCAAGCTGTCCCCCACCAGCAAGGACTATGTGAACCCGCTGGACATCAACCTGAATTACAGCGAGGACGAAAACCCGCTGGCCCTGAAAAGCGACTTTGTGCTGTCGTTCTGTGAGTTGGTGATGGGCGGCAAGAACGGTTTGGAGCCTATCGAAAAGACGGTGATCGACCGGGCCGTGCAGGTAATCTACCGGCCCTATCTGGCAGACCCCAGCCCGGAGAAGATGCCTGTCCTCTCCGACCTCCACGCCGCCCTGACCGCCCAGCACATCCCGGAGGCCGACCGTGTGGCGCAGGCCCTTGATCTCTATGTGTCCGGCAGCCTCAACGTCTTTAACCACCGTACCAATGTGGACATTGAAAACCGGCTTGTGTGCTTCGACATCAAGGATTTGGGCAAGCAGTTGAAAAAGCTGGGGATGCTGATTGTCCAAGATCAGATTTGGGGCCGCGTCACCGCCAACCGCAGCATGGGCAAGGCGACCTGGTATTTTGCCGACGAGTTCCATTTGCTTCTGAAAGAGGAACAGACGGCGGCTTATTCCGCTGAAATCTGGAAGCGTTTCAGGAAGTGGGGCGGCATCCCTACCGGGGCCACGCAGAACGTGAAAGACCTGCTTTCCTCCCCGGAGATCGAAAATATTCTGGAAAACAGTGACTTCATTACCCTGCTCAATCAGGCCAGCGGCGACCGCAAGATTTTGGCCGAACGGCTGAACCTGTCCCCCGACCACCAGAAGTACATCGACAATTCTGAGCCGGGGGCCGGACTTCTGATTTTCGAGAATGTGATCTTGCCCTTTACCAATCCCATCCCCAGCAATACCGAGCTGTATAAGATCATGACGACCCGGCTTTCCGAGGTCGTGGAGGGCGGCGCATGAGTGAGGCCGTCTACACCCGGCAAGATTTGAACATCATGCAGGCGTGGCCTCTGGCGCGGAAAATCCAAGTGACACAGGCAAAAATTTTGGAGTGGCATCATCACTACGGCGGCAAAGTAGCCGTATCATTTTCCGGGGGCAAGGACAGCACGGTACTTTTAGACCTGGCACGGCGGGCGTTCCCTGACATTCCCGCTGTGTTCGTCGATACCGGGCTTGAATACCCGGAGATACGGGACTTTGTAAAATCTATCCCGAAAGTGACCTGGCTTCGGCCTGAAATTCCGTTCCCAAGGGTGATCGAAACCTACGGCTATCCCGTCATATCAAAAGAAGTGGCGCACCGTATCTACTACGCCCGCAAGGGCAGCACATGGGCCAAGCTGAATTTGTGCGGTCTGGACGGCAAAGGAAACTCAACAGAATTTAATAAGCGGTTTTTGAAGTGGCGCTTCCTGATGGATGCGCCATTTCCTATTTCCGCGCTATGCTGTAACGTAATGAAAAAAGCGCCTATCCATCGTTTTACCAAGGAAAGCGGGGCTGTGCAGATTGTTGGGTCAATGGCCTGTGAGAGTGTCCGGCGTCAGAACGCTTACCTGAAAAATGGCTGCAACGCCTTTCACAAGCGGGAGCCGACTTCCCAGCCTATGTCGTTCTGGACGGAACAGGATGTGTTGGAATATTTGAAGCTGACCGGCATCCCCTATGCTTCCATCTATGGTGACATCGTAGAGAGCGGCGGCAGGCTTGCCACCACCGGGGCGCAGCGCACCGGCTGTATGTTCTGTATGTTTGGGGCGCATTTGGAGAAAAGCCCCAACCGCTTCCAGCGCATGGCCCTGACCCATCCCAAGCAATACGACTACTGCATCCACAAATTAGGCTGTGGCAAGGTGCTGGATTATATCGGCGTCCCTTACACAGCCGGAAAGGAGGCGACAGTTTTTGAGCAGGAAGCACCTGAAACCCCGTGACAAGGTGACGCAACGCATGACCCGCGACGGCGTGGTGCTGGAAAATCAGACCACCGGCGAGGAAATCAATATCTCTGACCGGGAGGCTGAACAGGACTTTACTCCCAGCGAGGCCACTGGCAGGGCTGAAAAGGTGCTGAAACGGGCCGACCAAGTACGGGAGCGGCACAGCAGTAAAAAGGCGGCACGGCAGGCAGGCCAGACGGTTGATGCTGGCCTCCGCCCGTCCGCCCGCCTGCAACTTTCCGAGGAAGAACGCTCCACGCCGGAGCTGAAGAAGTACATCCGCAAGTCCGACCGGCGGGCTGACCGTCTGGACGCGGCGAGGGCCGCTGTCCCCAAGGAAACCGTGAAAATCGAAGAAAAAGTCTTTGACGAGGCCAGCGGCAGGGCGAAAACCCGTGTGCGCCGGGAAACGAGGGACAAGCCGCCTCCGTCCATGAAGCCCAACCCGGCCAGCCGCCCCGTTCAGGAAGTTTTACTGTTTACTCACGGCAAAATCCATGAGGTGGAGCATGAGAATGTGGGCGTGGAGGGCGGACACAAGGGGGAGGAATTGGCCGAGCGGCAGGCGGGCCGGGCTGTCCGGGGTGTGATCCGCCGCCACCGGCTGAAACCCTACCGGGAGCTGTCCAAGGCCGAACGCCTGGCGGAAAAGGCAAATATCGAATATTTCTATCAAAAGGCCCTGCATGACAATCCCCAGCTTGCACAAGCGGCCAGCAATCCTATTTCCCGGTTCTGGCAGAAGCGGCAGATCAAGCA
>NZ_CAJMXG010000162.1:0-6840 GCF_905219725.1 Oscillibacter sp. CU971 | reverse complement strand
CCGCAGGCGGCCAGGCTCAGGACCATGGCCAGGGCCAAAAGCAGAGTCATAAACTTCTTCATGATACAATCATCCTTTTCATCCAAAAGTCTTTGCCCGGCGGACCGGGCGCTGGGTTTCAAAGCTCCGGGGGAGTTTCCCCGCAGGCTGTGGCTACCTTAACACGGACTCGCCCGTCTGTCAATACTTTTTCAGAACCCTTGCATATTTATTTGGCGCATTTCTCCAGAATCGCCGAAAAATTCCGGATCAGACCCTGCCCTTTGTGCATTTTTCAGGCCTAATGTTCGGACAAGTGTGAATATCTGGATGAATATTCATTATGAGACAGGCCGCCGATCCGGCGCTTCCCGGCATTTTGCCCACGGAAAGGGGGGATTTTTTGATCAGTTTTCCCGATTCCGACAGTTGCGAAGCGGCGGAAAATGTGATACCATGCAGGGAAGACAAATGACCGCAATGGACGGACTGAACGCCGCCGGGGGGCGGCCCGTGATGGAGGATGCGATGGCAAAGACGATCAAATACTACATTGTGGCGGCGGAGGCGNTGCCGGAGATTTTCGTCAAGGTGGCGGAGGCCAAGCGGTTGATGCAGACCGGCGAGGCGGACACCGTGGGCGCGGCCACAAAGCAGGCGGGCATCAGCCGCAGCGCCTTCTATAAATACAAGGACTCCGTCCAGCCCTTCAACGACATGAAGGCGGAGCACATCATCACCTTCTACGCCATGCTCAAGGACGTGGCGGGGGTGCTTTCCGGCGTGCTGGCGCGGTTCGCCGCCTCCGGGGCCAATATCCTGACCATCAACCAGAGCATTCCCACCAACGGCTGCGCGGCGGTGACTATCTCCGCCGAGACCAGCGGTCTTTCGGAGTCCCTGGAGCAGCTGATGGGGGACGTGACCGCCTTGGAGGGCGTGCTGAAATTCGAGATATTAGCGGGTTGACAGAGAGGTTTTCGAGATGATACAGATTGCGATTCTGGGCCTTGGCACCGTGGGCACCGGCGTTGCCAAGGTGGTGGCGGAGAACGCCCGGCAGATCGAGCGGAAGCTGGGGGAACCCTTACAGGTGAAAAGCGTTCTGGTCCGGCGCTTTAAGGACGGGCCCTACCGCCAGCTGATGACCGACGACTTTAAGAAAATCGAGGAGGACGACGCCATCCGGGTGGTGGTGGAGACCATCGGCGGGGTGGAGGCGGCTTACGAATACACAAAGCGGGCCCTGTCCGCCGGGAAGCATGTGGTTACCGCCAACAAGCAGCTGGTGGCGGAGAAGGGCTGTGAGCTGCTGGCCCTGGCCCGGCGGAAAAACGTCAGCTACCTCTTCGAGGCCAGCGTGGGCGGCGGCATTCCGGTGCTCCACCCCCTGACCCAGTGCATGGCGGCCAACCGCATCGACGAGGTCTACGGCAGCTTAAACGGGACCACCAACTATATCCTCACCCGGATGGTCCGCACCGGGGCCTTCTTCTCCGACGCCCTCCGGGAGGCCCAGGCCAAGGGCTACGCCGAGGCGGACCCCACCGCCGACGTGGAGGGCATCGACGCGGGGCGGAAAATCTGCATCCTGGGAGATTTGGCCTTCGGCAGCCAGATCGACCCGGAGCGGGTGCCCATGGAGGGCATCAGCAAGCTGAGNCTCCGGGATGTNAAAATCGCCCAGCGGGCGGGCTACCGCATTAAGCTGCTGGGCCGGGCGGCGCGCCTCCCCGGCGGCGGGCGGACGGCCTATGTGGNCCCGCATTTCATTCCCGAGGACAACCCCATGGCCAATGTGGAGGACGTGTTCAACGCCGTGATGGTCCGGGGCAACGCCACCGGCGAGGTGATGTTCTANGGCCGGGGAGCCGGGGAGCTGCCCACCGCCTCCGCCTGTGTGGCGGACGTGATGGAGTGCCTCCAGGCCAGTCCCAAGCGGGAGGAGATCGGCTGGTCGGCGGACGCGGCGGGCTTCCAGGACCCGTCGGTTTTGAAGATGCGGCACTATTTCCGCATCGAGGGCAGCCTCACCGACGCGGCCCTGGCCTTCGGGCAGGTGGAGGTCCTCAGCGAGGACGGCGAGACCGCCTTTTTGACCGACCCCCTCAGCGGGGACGAGGCGGCCCAGCAGTCCCGATCCCTGAACGTGCTGGCCTGTATGCGGGTATTGGACGGCTGANCCGGCGCGCGGCCCGCCGCATAGGATAGAGCGGGGAAGAAGGCCCTTCCCCCGTCCAACCTGATTTCAAGCGGAAAAGGAAGATAGATTCATGAGTTTGATCGTACAGAAATTCGGCGGCAGCTCCGTGAGGGACGCCCAGCGTATCCAAAATGTCGCCCGAATCATCGCGGAGGCCTATGTAAAGGGCAACGATGTCATCGTGGTCCTGTCCGCCCAGGGGGATACCACCGACGACCTGATTGAAAAGGCGAAGGAGGTCAACCCCAACGCCTCCAAACGAGAGCTGGATATGCTCCTTTCCACGGGGGAGCAGATTTCCGTGGCTCTTTGCGCCATGGCGCTGGAGGCCATGGGCCTGCCCTGCGTGTCCCTGGCGGCCTGGCAGGTGGGCATCCAGTCCACCACCGTCCACGCCGACGCCCGCATCAAGCGCATCGACGCCGAGCGCATCCAGGCGGAGCTGGACCANCACCGCATCGTCATCGTCACGGGCTTCCAGGGCGTGGACCGGAACGGGGACGTGACCACCCTGGGCCGGGGGGGCTCCGACACCAGCGCCGTGGCCCTGGCGGCGGCTTTCCGGGCGGACCTGTGCCAGATTTACACCGATGTGGACGGCGTCTATACGGCGGACCCCCGCCTGGTCCCCACGGCCCGGAAGCTGGAAGAGATTACTTACGACGAGATGCTGGAGCTGGCGTCTCAGGGGGCCCAGGTGCTCCATAACCGCAGCGTGGAGCTGGCGAAAAAGTTCNGAGTGAATTTGGAAGTGCTTTCCAGCCTGGAGCGGAAGCCCGGCACGAAAGTCAAGGAGGTTACAAAAGTGGAAAAGACCAACATTGCCGGCGTCGCCAAAGACACCAGCATCGCCCGGGTGGCCCTGGTGGGNCTCCNGCACAACCCCGGCGTCGCCTTCCAGGTCTTCGACCTGCTGAGCAAACACAACATCAATGTGGACGTGATTCTCCAATCCATCGGCCGGGAGGATACCAAGGATATCACCTTCACCATCCACCGGAAAGACCAGCAGGAGGTGGAGGGCATCCTGAACGAGCACAAGGAAGCCCTGCGCTTTGACCACATTGAGGCCGACGACCGGATCGGAAAAGTCTCCATCGTGGGCGTGGGACTGATGAGCAACTGCGGCGTGGCCGCCAAAATGTTCGAGGCCCTCTATGAGGCGGGCATCAACATCCAGATGATCAACACCTCGGAGATCCGGGTCTCCNTCCTNCTGNANGAGACGGACGTGAACCGGGCGGTCCGGGCCATCCACGACAAGTTCTTCGACGAGCTGTAATTCGCGTCCGGCGGGGGGAATTCGATTCCCCTCGCCGGAGGCTGTTTTTAAAATAAAGGAGGAGCAACCATGAACNCCATTGTCACCGTCCTGGGGCAGGACAGGGTGGGCATCATCGCCGCCGTCTGCAACCGCCTGGCAAACTATAACGTCAACATTCTGGACATCTCCCAGACCATTCTCCAGGGGGCCTTTACCATGGTCATGGCCGTGGACGTCAGCCAGTCCACCGCCNGCTTNGGNGAGCTGGGGAAGGGCCTGAACGACCTGGGGGCGGAGCTGGGCCTCTCCATCCGCATTCAGCGGGAGGAGATTTTCAACGCCATGCACAGCATTTAAGGAGGGAACCCCATGCTGAATCAGAANGANCNNNTCTCCNCCATNGAGATGATCGACCAGCAGCACCTGGACATCCGCACCATCACCATGGGCATCTCCCTGCTCTCCTGCTGCGACCCGGACCCCAAGCGGGCCTGTGAGAAGGTCTATGAGAAGATCTGCCGCTGCGCCGAGAACCTGGTCAAAACCGGCCAGGACATTGAGGACGAGTTCGGCATCCCCATTGTGAACAAGCGCATCTCCGTCACCCCCATGGCCCTGGTGGCCGGGGCCAGCGAGACGGAGGACTATGTGCCCTTCGCCCTGGCTCTGGATAAGGCGGCCCAGAGCTGCGGCNTGNACTTNATCGGGGGCTACTNCGCCCTGGTCCAGAAGGGGATGACCCAGGCGGACGAGCGCCTCATCCGCTCCNTTCCCGAGGCCCTGGCCCGGACGGAGCTGGTCTGCTCCTCCGTCAACGTGGGCTCCACCCGGGCGGGCGTCAACATGGACGCCGTGGCTCTCATGGGCCGAATTGTCAAGGAGACCGCGGACCGCACGGCGGACCGGGACGGCCTGGGCTGCGCCAAGCTGGTGGTGTTCTGCAACGCCGTGGAGGACAACCCCTTCATGGCCGGGGCCTTCCACGGCGNCGGANAGGCGGAGAAGGTCATCAACGTGGGCGTCTCCGGGCCCGGCGTTGTCTGCCACGCCCTCCAGGCCGTTAGGGATAAGCCCCTGGACGTTGTGGCGGAGACCATTAAGAAGACCGCCTTCCGGGTGACCCGCATGGGCCAGCTGGTNGCCCAGGAGGCCANCCGGCGGCTGGACACGCCGTTCGGCATTGTGNATTTGAGCCTGGCCCCCACCCCCGCCGTCGGGGACAGCGTGGCCCGGATTCTGGAGGANCTGGGCCTGGAGGTCTGCGGCACCCACGGCACCACGGCGGCCCTGGCCATGCTGAACGACGCGGTGAAAAAGGGCGGCGTCATGGCCTCCTCCAGCGTGGGGGGCCTCTCCGGGGCCTTCATCCCCGTCAGCGAGGACGAGGGCATGATTGCCGCCGCCCGCTCCGGGACCCTCTGCATCGACAAGCTGGAGGCCATGACCTGCGTCTGCTCCGTGGGGCTGGATATGATTGCCATCCCCGGGGACACCCCGGCGGAGACCATCGCGGCGATCATCGCCGACGAAGCGGCCATCGGCATGGTGAACAACAAAACCACCGCCGTGCGCATCCTCCCCGCGCCGGGGAAGGACGTGGGGGGCACCATTGAGATGGGGGGCCTGCTGGGCAGCGCCCCGGTGATGCCGGTCCACCGGGAGTCCTCCGCCGCCTTTATCGCACGGGGCGGACGGATTCCCGCCCCGCTGCACAGCCTGCGGAATTGAAAAAAGGGCCGCGCCGCTATAACGGCGCGGCCCTTTATGGTTTTTCCGCCAGCCGGACGGACAGCACGGTGGCCGCGTTGGATTCCACCCCGTTCAGGATAAAGCCCGCCAGGTCGCAGGCGTAGACGCGCCCCCACGTCTTCAGCTTCTTCTCCGCTATGTGCCGCGCCAGGGCGGCGTAGCCCTGGGTGAGGTCCCAGCGGCCCCGGCAGCAGAGAAGGAGGTAGGTCCCGGCGGGCTTTTCCCAATAATAGGGGCAGTCCGTTCGCTCCGCCAGGCGCATGGTGAGATGGCTGACGGTGCCCGGCCCCGCCGGTTCCCCGGGGCGGTGGATGGCCCCCAGCCGGTAGTCCGTCCGCAGGCCGTACTCCCGGCAGAGGGTCCGGCAGCGCTCCAGCACGGTCATCAGCATGGCATCCTCTTCCGCGCCGGGGTCCATCAGGCCCTCCAGCTCCTCCGCCGGGAGGGCCAGCAGATGCTCCGCCTCGAACCGGGCCGTCCGGGGGACCAGATCCGGCTCCGCCCCCAACTCCAGGCCCCCGATCATGCCGGAGAGGACGAACTCCATCTGCTCCAGCTTCCGCCGCTCCGCCTCCAGCCGCCCCCGCTGCTCCCGGAGGCGCTCCAGGGTTCCGGCGGCGTCCTGCCCCCGGAGGCAGCGGCGGATCTCCTCCAGGGGCGTGCCCGTCTGGCGGAAGATGGCGATGGCGTAGTAGTCATAGAACTGTTCCGCGTCATAGTAGAAATACCCGTTTTCCCCCCGGTNGGCCGGGAGCAGCAGACNCAGGTCCTTGTAGTGCCGCAGGGTCTCCTTGGTTGCGCCGCACAGGGCGGCGAAGTCCCCGGAGGTCAGACGGCCCGTTTTCCGCTCCATAAAATATTCCTCCCCAAATGGCAAATCCCCTCTTGACTGTGTGGCGGCCACACGGTTTATGATACCTCACACAAGGAATTTTTACAAGCCTGAACGGCAGACTAAGGCGAAAGGAACATGGAGGTATCATGATGAATTTTGGATGCAGCAGCTTTTCCTGGGAGACGGCGGACGGGCGCCACCTTCTGGGCCGGACCTATGACCAGTTCGGGGACCTGAAGGCGAACCGCGTTCTCGCCGTCCCCGCCGGGATTCCCTGCGCCCCCGGGCTCCGGGCGGGGCGGGAGGACCCCCGGGGACGCTACGGGTATACCGGCATGGCGGTGCTGGGCTTTGGGGAGCCTATTTTGGTGGACGGCGTGAACGCCGCCGGGCTTATGGGGGCCCTGCTCCACTACCCGGAGTACGCGGCCTATGAGGAAGCCGCCGAGCCGGGGAAGACGGCGGTCCATCCCGGCCGCCTCCTGGCCTGGCTCCTCAGCCGGTGCGGCTCTTTGGAAGAGGCGGTGGAAGCCCTGGACGGCCTCACCCTGGTGGACGAGCTCATCCAGGGAAAGCCCCTGCCCGCCCACTATATCCTAAGCGGCAGGACCGGCGAAACCCTCATCCTGGAGCCCGATCAAGGCGGCCTGTCCGTCTACCGGCGGACCGCCGGGGTGCTGACCAACAGCCCGGACTACCCGTGGCATGAAACCAATCTGCGGAATTACGCGGGCGTCACGAACCTGCCCCTGTCTCTTACACCCATCTCCGAGCCCACGAGACGGATTCCTTTTTCGTATGCCGTCTCCT
>NZ_CAJMXG010000161.1:0-6885 GCF_905219725.1 Oscillibacter sp. CU971 | reverse complement strand
CTACATTTTATCCCTCATTAACTTTGTGGCCTGTCTGGTAATGAAGACAGACAGGCCTCTTTTCGACAGGCTGACGGCTTCCCGGACTTTGCCCGGGAAGCCGTTTTTGTGCAGTTTCCATAGTTTTCCTGCCGCCTCTCTGTCCATTACGGGGAAATCCGCGCCATGCGTTGACTTATGTTACATCATGTGCTATCATTTTTAACAAATGTAACTAATTTTGCAGAGGAGGCGCTTACCCATGACAAAGGATGCGTTTGCCGCGCGGCTGAAACACGCCTGCACGTCTGTGGCGGCGGCGGAACCGGAACTGACGGAAATTGACTCCCGCTTCGGCGACGCGGACCACGGATTGACGATGGCCAAAATCGCCGGGGCGATCTCCGCTGCGGCAGAGCGGCCGGAGAACGGCATTCAGGCCATGCTGGACGGTGCGGCCACGGCGGTGATGACCCTCAACGNCGGCNNCGCNGTGCCGCTTTGGAACACCTGGCTGGACGGGATGCAGGAGGCCGCCCCGGAGGGGGACGAGATCGATGTGGCGGGACTTCAGGCCGTCTTCGCCCACGCCCTGGAGGAGCTAAGCGACATGTCCGGGGCCAATGTAGGCGACAAAACCATGATGGACGCTCTGATTCCCGCCAGCCGGGCCGTCGCCGCCTATGGGGGGGACGATGAAAACGAGCTGTTTGCCGCCGCCGCCAAGGCCGCTATGGAGGGGGCCGAGGCTACCCGGGGCTTCGTGTCCAAATTCGGCCGGGCCAAGAGCTACGGCGAGAAGACCCTCGGCACCCCGGATGCGGGAGCCATGTCCATGGCCTATTTCTTCCAGGGCCTGGCCCAGCCTTAAGTACAAAAAATATTACTTCCGAACTGAAAGGGCGGAAGTAATGTGTGCCATGTTTTGCGGTTGCCGCTGTTTACAGCGGTGCGCAAAACGGCTTGAATCAAATTTATTATTTTCGAGCTTTATGGTCGGAAATAATAACTTTTAGGAGGTACATACATGAAAATGAAGAAATTTATCAACGCCCCGGAGACCATCACCGACGAGGAGCTTGTGGGTCTGGGCCTGGCCTACCCCGATATTCTGGACGTGGACGGCCATCTGGTCATCAGCAAGGACCTGGCGAACGCGGACCGGGTCACCATCGTCACCTACGGCGGCTCCGGCCATGAGCCCGCCCAGGCCGGCTTTGTGGGAAAGGGCATGCTGGACATCCAGGCCGTGGGCGACATCTTTGCCGCCCCCAACGGCCAGCTGGTGTTTGACGCCATGAAGCTGGCGGACAAGGGCCACGGCGTGCTGCTGCTGACACTGAACTACGCCGGGGACCAGCTGGCGGGCAAGCAGGCCATGAAGCTGGCAAAGAAGGCGGGACTGAATGTCCGTCANGTGGNCACCGGGGAGGAGATCCAGTATGACCCCAACGGCGAGGACAACAAGCGGGGCCTGGCCGGAGCTGTGGCCCTGTACCACATTGGCGCCGCCGCCGCCCGGGAGGGCAAAACCTTAGACGAAGTGGCGGACATCGCCCAGCGCTACTCGGACAGCATGGCCTCCGTCACCGTGAAATCCACCGANGCCACCCATCCTCAAAACGGCATGTCCTTCGGCGACCTGGGGGAGACGGACCTGATGGAAGTCGGCGCGGGCCAGCACGGCGAGGGCGGCGGCGTCCGGGTGCCCATGATGAGCTCCAAGGAAACCGTGTCCACCGTGGCCCAGGCCCTGTGCAAGAATTTGGATCTGAAATCCGGTGACCGGGCCTTCGTCATGATCAACGGCTGCGGAGCCACCACCATGATGGAGCTGCTGGTGCTGTTTAAGGATACCGTGGAGTTCCTGAAAGCCATGGGTGTGGAGGTCGTGGCCAGCATGGTGGGCGAAATCCTCACCGTGCAGGAGGCTGCGGGCTTCCAGATGAACATCGCCAAGTGGGACGACGAGTTTATCCGCCTCTGGAGCGCCCCCTGCCACACGCCCGCCTACAGCAAGGAGTAAGGCATGGCGGACAACATCGGAAACAAGGCCGCCCACGACTATCACCTGGACGTCCCCGCTGCCCAGGAGGGCTTCTATGTAAAGGGCGCGGCCCACTGCGATTGGGGCATGAAAGCCCGGCTGGCCCGGATGTTCGACCCCAGGTCCGGGAACACCGTCATGCTGGCCTTCGACCACGGCTATATCATGGGGCCCACCGCCGGGCTGGAGCGGATCGACCTGGCTATCCCGCCGCTGATTCCCTATGTAAACGTACTGATGGGCACCCGGGGCGTCTTCCGCTCCTGCATCTCCCCCGCCGCCCAGGTGGGGCGCTGCCTCCGGGTGACCTATGACTCCACGGTGCTCTATGACGACATGTCGGACGGCGGCGGCTTCGCCAGCGACATGGAAAACGCCCTGCGGATGAACGCGGACTGCGTGGCGGTGCAGACCTTCATCGGCGCTCCCGGTGAGAGCCGGTCCCTGGAGCTTCTCTGCCGGACCGCCGACGCCGGGGCCCGGTACGGCGTGCCCACCCTGGGCGTGGTGGCCGTGGGCAAGGAGATGGAGCGGACGGAGAAGTTCTTCCTCCTGGCCACAAGGGTGCTGGCGGAGAACGGGGCCAACATCGTCAAGAGCTACTACTGCGAGGGCTTTGAGCGGGTGGCCGCCGCCTGCCCCGTGCCCATCGTCATCGCCGGGGGCAAGAAGCTGCCGGAATTGGATGCCCTGGAAATGGCGTACAAGGCCATTCAGCAGGGGGCTCACGGGGTGGATATGGGCCGGAACATCTTCCAGTCCGACTCCCCGGCGGGCATGGCCCAGGCCATCGGCAAGGTGGTTCACGAGGGATATACCCCCAAACAGGCCTATGAGGTCTACCAAGCGGTCAAACATCAATAATCAGGAGGAAACGCCATGTCTGCCGAATATATGCACATCGGAATTCCCGTCACCAACCGCAAGCCCAACATGACCTATAACGAGGGGGCAAAATTTTGGGTCAGCAATGTGGACGACTATGACTACAAAATCGAGTACCTGAAATTTGAGGAGGGCACCCCCTTCCCCGAGGACATCCACCGCCATCCCCATGTGGCCTATAAGGTGGACGATCTGGAGAAATACGTGGCCGACGCCGACCGCGTGATCTGCGGCCCCATGGCCGCCAACGACAAGGGGGACCGGCTGGCCTTCGTCTGGAAGGACGGGGCGATTCTGGAGCTTTATCAGGAGGCTTAAGAGCCTCTTCACGCCGCCGCCCGGAAATCCGGCGTGGCCCGGCTGTAAGCCTCTCCCCTGCCTGAAAAAGCCCAGCCCGGAGGACATCCTCCGGGCCGGGCTTTTTTTAATCCTTAGATGGCAGGGGTTCAGCCCCCTTCCGCCAACCTCTTGTACCGAGCGCAGCGGGCCTTGACGTCCTCCACAGCCTTCTCATAGAGGGCGTCGGCCTTGCCGGGGAAGTTGTTCTTCAAGGAGGCGAAGCGGTTCTCGCCCATCAGGAAGGGCAGCAGCATCGAAGTGTCCGGCTCCGCGGAATCCAGCTGGAAGGGGTTCTTGCCCTCCGCCTTCCGGCGGGGATCGTAGCGGTAGAGCTGCCAATAGCCGCACTCCACGGCCTTCTTCATCTCGTCCTGAGAGCAGCCCATGCCCCTCTTGATATGCTGCTCCAGGCAGGGGCAGTAGCAGATGACGATGGACGGGCCGTCGTACTCCTCCGCCTCCCGCAGGGCCTTGAGGGTCTGGGCCTGGTCCGCGCCCATGGCCACCTGGGCCACGTACACATAGCCGTAGTTCATCAGGATGGCCCCCAGATCCTTCTTGGCAATCTGCTTGCCGCCCGCGGCGAACTTCGCCACCGCCGAGGTGGGGGTCGCCTTGGAGGACTGGCCGCCGGTGTTGGAATAGACCTCGGTGTCCAGCACCAGCAGATTCACGTTCCGGTTCTGGGCACAGACATGGTCGATGCCGCCGAAGCCGATGTCATAGGCCCAGCCGTCGCCGCCGATGGCCCACACGGACTTCTTCGCCAGGNACTCCTTGTTCTCCAGGATATACCGGACCTCCGGCGTCTGCTCAACGGCCTCCAGAGCGGCAATCAGCGCGTCGGTGAGGACCCGGGATTTCTGGGAATCCTCCCAGCCCTCGAGATACGCGCTCACGGCTTCCACAGCCACGCCCGCCTCCTTCAGGGCCTCCAGGCGGATCAGCAGCTCCTTGCGGATGGCGTCCTGGGCGTGGAAGAAGCCGTAGGCAAACTCGGCGTTGTCCTCAAAGAGTGAGTGCTCCCAGGCGGGGCCTCTCCCCTGTTCGTCCCGGCAGTAGGGCAGGATGGGCGCGCCGCCGCTGATGGCGGAGGAGCAGCCCGCCGCGTTGCCCGCGTACATCCGCTCGCCCACCATCTGGCTGAGGAGCTTGATATATGTCGTCTCCGCGCAGCCCGCGCAGGCGGAGGAGAACTGGAAGTAGGGCTTTGCGAACTGGATGTTTTTCACACTCTTGCTGCTGATAACTTCCGGCTTGAGGTATTTCTCGTTCATAGCCACCTGGTCGAAGAGCGCCTGCTCCGGCTTCATCTCCTCGAAGGGGGTCATGACCAGGGCGTCGGCGGACTTCTCGCTCTGGTTGGCGGGGCAGGCCGTCAGGCACACGCCGCAGCCCAGGCAGTCATAGGGGCTGACCTGCATGCGGAAGGAATACGCCGGGGCGTCCTTCCCCAGGCCCTTGGCGGGCGCTGTGGCAACGGCGGCGGGAACCGCGGCTTTTTCAGCCTCGGTCAGCNGCACCGGGCGGATGGCGGCGTGGGGGCAGCTCATGGCGCAGCGGTTGCACTGGATGCAGCTTTCGGCGTTCCACTTGGGCACCGTAATCGCAACGCCCCGCTTGGAGTAGGCGGAGGTGCCGTTCTCCCAGGTGCCGGAGAGCACGCCGTGCTTCTTGAACACGGACACCGGCAGCTTGTCGCCCTGCTGGCGGTCCATGGGCAGCACGATCTCCTTAACGAAGTCGCTGGCCTGAATTTCCGGGGCGGGCGCATCGGGGGCGGAGGCCCANCTCTCGGGGATTTNCACCTTCACCGCCNCNCTGACGCCCACGTCTACGGCGGCGTTGTTCATGTCCACGATTTTCTGCCCGGCCTTTTTGAAATAGGAATTGTAGTTGTTTTTCTTCATGNCCTCCACGGCCATATCCAGGGGGATAACCTTGGTCAGGGCGAAGAAGGCCGATTGCAGGATGCTGTTGGTCCGGTTGGCCCCCAGGCCCACCTGGACGGCCAGCTTGGCGGCGTCGATGATGTAGAATTGGGCGTGCTTCTTCGCCAGATCCCGCTTCATCTTCCCGGGCAGGCGCTCTTCCAGCTCCCCGGCGCTCCAGGGGCAGTTCAAGAGGTAGATGCCGCCCTCCTTNAAGTCCCCGGTGGTGTCGTATTTTTGGATGTACGTGGGGGCGTGGACCGCCACGAAGTCCGCGGAGCTCACCAGGTAGGTAGACCGGATGGGCTCATCGCCAAAGCGCAGGTGGCTCTGGGTCAGGCCGCCGGACTTCATGGTGTCGTAGGAGAAATAGGCCTGGGCGTACTTGCCCGCGATGAGGCCGATGGTGGAAATGGCGTTTTTGTTGGCTCCCACGGTGCCGTCGCCCCCCAGGCCCCAGAGCTTGCAGGACACCTGTCCCGGATGGGGCAGCTCCACCTCTGTGTAATCCAGGGAGGTGTGGGTCACGTCGTCCACGATGCCGATGGTGAAGCTGTTTTTCGGCGCGTCCTGCCGGAGGTTGTCATAGACGGCGATAAACTGGCCCGGGGTGGTGTCCTTGGAGGAAAGGCCGTAGCGGCCCCCCACCACCTGGATGTTCCCCCGGCCCGCCTGGGCCAGGGCGGTCACCACGTCCAGATACAACGGCTCGCCCACGCTGCCGGGCTCCTTGGAGCGGTCCAGCACAGCGATCTTTTTCACCGTGGCGGGCAAAGCGGCGGCGAAGTGCTTCACGGAGAAGGGGCGGTACAGGTGGACTTGCAGCAGGCCCACCTTCCGGCCCTGCTGGTTGAGGTAGTCCACCGTCTCCTTCACCGCCTCGGAAGCGGAGCACATGACCACGATGACTTCCTCCGCGTCCTCCGCGCCGTAGTAGTTGAAGAGCTGGTAATTCCGGCCCGTCAGCTTGTTGATTTCATCCATGTAATGCTGGACGGTATCCGGCAGGGCGGCGGTGGTTTCGTTCACGCCCTCCTTGCACTGGAAGTAGATGTCCGGGTTTACATTGTTGCCCCGGTTGGTGGGGTGCTCCGGGTTCAGGCACTGGCGGCGGAACGCCTGGAGGGCCTCCCAGTCCACCAGGCCCCGCAGGTCCTCGTAGTCCAGGGCCTCGATGCGCTGCATCTCGTGGGAGGTGCGGAAGCCGTCGAAGCAGTGCATGAAGGCGTAGCGGGAATGGATGGCGGACAGATGCGCCANCGCCCCCAGGTCCATGGCCTCCTGGGGAGAGGCGGACATGAGCATGGCGTAGCCGGTGGTGCGGCAGGTCATGAAGTCCGTGTGGTCGCCGAAGATGGAGTGGTGGTTAGAAGTCACCACCCGGGAGGCGATGTGCATGACGTTGGGCAGGAACTGGCCCCCCATGGCGTACATGGCGGGGATCATCAGCATCAGGCCCTGGGAGGAGGTGAACGTGGTGGTCAGCGCGCCCGCCTGGGCCGCGCCGTGGCAGGTGCCAGCCGCCCCCGCCTCGGACTG
The DNA here is from genome assembly GCF_905219725.1 of Oscillibacter sp. CU971. NCBI lineage: Bacteria > Bacillati > Bacillota > Clostridia > Eubacteriales > Oscillospiraceae > Oscillibacter > Oscillibacter sp. CU971. The sequence continues at coordinate 165 of NZ_CAJMXG010000161.1, read as the reverse complement.
CATCTGGATCACGTCCACCGTGGACCCGAACAGGTTCTTCCGCCCCTTGGCGGACCACTCGTCCACCTTCTCCGCCATGGGAGACGACGGCGTGATGGGATAGATGGCCGCTACCTCCGTGAAGGCGTAGGCCACATGGGCGGCGGCGGTATTGCCGTCCATGAC
>NZ_CAJMXG010000160.1:0-6886 GCF_905219725.1 Oscillibacter sp. CU971 | reverse complement strand
GTGGAGGGCCTGCCGCCGAACTGGACGGAAAGCGGATATCCCTGTGCTTCCAGGCGGGGAGCAGCGCCTCCCTCCTGGCGGACGCCCTGGAGAGCTATGACGCCGGGGCCGCCTTCTTCTTTACACTGGAGGAGATGGAGCGGCAGGGGGGCACCCTCCGCCGTCTCGCCGCCCAGGGGCAGAGCATCGGGATTTTGGCGGACGCCGGGGACCCGGACCGGACCGTGGCCCAGCAGCTGGAGGCGGGCAACGCCGCCCTTTTCCGGGCCACCTGCGGCAAAACCCGCCTGGCCTACATCCGGGGCGGCGGGTCCCAGTCCCTCCAGGCCGCCCGGGAGGCGGGATTCCGCTGCCTTCAGCCGGAACTGGACCGGAGCGGACACGACCTGCGGAACGCCGCCGGGGCCCAGGAGCTGGTCCGCCGCCTGGCCTCCTGGCGGGGAGACGCCGCCGTCTGGCTGGGGGACGCCGCCAGCTCCCCGGGGCTGCGGGCCTTCCTTTCCGCCGCCAAGGAGGCGGGGGGCGTGTGCGCCGCCTACACGGAGACCGGGCTGCGGTAAGAAGCGGGAATCTTTACAGAAAATTCAACACCCCCGCGGAAGAGCGNGTATAATAATATAGAAAAAACTGCCTGAAATGGAACAAGGCTGACCGGCGGGAAGATCGTTGGCAAGACGGCGCGCCCCTTGCGGGCAAACCCGGAGGGGCGTCTTTCCGGCTTAGCCGCGGGTTTTTCACAGCGTGAAAAGCCTGCCCCATCCGGTTGGGGCTNGTGTCCGGCAGGCTGGGGAGGGTCCGCCATGGGACGCAACATTTTAGTCGTCGAGGACGACCGCAACATCTCCGATCTCATCCACATGTACCTGGTGAAGGAGGGCTTTGACGTCCGCATCGCCGGGGACGGCGGGAGGGCCATTGAGGAGTTCCAGAAGGCCGCTCCGGATCTGATTCTGCTGGACATCATGCTGCCCGTCATGGACGGCTGGGCCGTCTGCGCCAAGATCCGGGAGACCTCCCAGGTCCCCATCATCATGCTCACCGCCAAGAGCGAGGTCTTCGACCGCATCCAGGGCCTGGAGATGGGAGCGGACGACTACATCGTCAAGCCCTTTGAGATGAAGGAGCTCATCGCCCGGATCAACGCCGTCCTCCGCCGGACAGAGATTCCCAACGACACCAGCAAGAAGCTGACCTTCGACAAGCTGGTCATTAATCTGGACTCCTATGAGCTCATTGTGGACGGGAAGAAAATCGACACCCCGCCCAAGGAGCTGGAGCTTCTATACCACCTGGCCTCCACCCCCAACCGGGTCTATACCCGGAACCAGCTTCTGGACGAGGTTTGGGGCTTCGACTACTTCGGGGACAGCCGGACGGTGGACGTACACATCAAGCGCCTGCGGGAGAAGGTGGAGGGCGTCAGCGAGAAGTGGGCGCTGAAAACCGTTTGGGGCGTGGGGTATAAATTCGAGCTGGCCGCGGAGAAGGCCGAAGGATGAAGCGCATACAGGAACGGACCCAAAGCCTCTATTGGCGGCAGCTCTTCGTCACGGCGGGCATGGTGCTTTTGACCTTGTGCCTGCTGGGGGCGTCCTTTTTCTCCCTGAGCTACAACTACGCCCGGGGCCAGCAGGGGGAGGAAATTGCCTCCAAGGCCCGGGTTATGAGCCAGCTCTCCCTGAGCTGCCTGGAAAACGGCCGGTATCTGGACATAGAGGATCTCCAGGACGACCTGGACTTCCAGCGCCTGGCCAGCTTCGCCGCCATCGTCTCCGACGTGCACTTTTTGATCTGCGACACGGAGGGCCACGTCCTCCTCTCCACCGACGAAACCCTGGACGGGAAGACCGTCACCGTTCCCCCGGAGCGGACGGCGAGGATTCTGGAGCATNGCAGCGCCTCCTGNCGGGACGNCCTGGGGGGCGTGTACCCGCAAAAGCGCTTCTCTGTGGGCGTGGCCGCCGTGAACCCCGTCACCATGGAGCAGGTGGGGGAGGTGGTGGCGGTGTCCACCCTGGCCTCCCTGGACTCCATGTGGCAGGGCTNTATCGGCCTCTTTTTCATGACGGCCTTTGTGGTGCTGATGATTGCCTTTATGGCCTCCTCCGTCACCGCCATGCGGCAGGTGAAGCCCATCCGGGAGATGGTGGAGGCCACCCGGCGCTATGCCGAGGGGGACTTCGACATCCGCATGAACGACTACGGAAGAAACGACGAGGTGGGGGAGCTGGCGGCCTCCTTCAACGCCATGGCGGAGTCCCTCCAGCAAACGGAGCGGCAGCGCCGGGAGTTTATCGCCAACATCTCCCACGAGCTGAAAACCCCCATGACCACCATCGCCGGGTACACCGACGCCNTTTTGGACGNGGCCATCCCCCCGGAGAACGAGAANCAGTATCTCCGCATCATCTCCGGGGAGAGCCGCCGCCTCAGCCGCCTGGTGCGCCGGATGCTGGACGTGAGCCAGCTNCAGGCCATCGACCCATTGCGGAGCGGGGCCCATTTTGACCTTTGCGAGAGTATGCGGCGGGTGCTGNTCTCCATGGAGAAGAAGATCACGGACCGGGAGCTGGACGTGGAGGCGAGCATTCCCGAGGGGCCCATCCTGGTCCTGGGGGACAACGACCTCANCACCCAGGTCATTTNCNACCTGCTGGAGAATGCGGCCAAGTTCGCCTACAAGGGCTCCACCCTGTACCTGGGGCTGACCCTCCGGGATGGGAGGGCCCATGTGACGGTGCGCAACTGCGGGGACACCATCCCGGCGGCGGAGCTGCCCCAGCTCTTCGAGCGGTTCCACAAGAGCGACAAGTCCCGCAGCGAGGACAAGGACGGCGTGGGACTGGGGCTCTACATCGTCAAGACGATTTTAGAACAGCACAAGGAGCGGATCAACGTCACCAGCGAAAGCGGCGTGACCACCTTCTCCTTCTCGCTGACCACGAAATGAGGAAACATGGGAGAACGTGAACAGACCGGGCATTTGCCCGGCGAAATCGTGGAGACCTACCGCGCTCCCCTCCCCGGCGGCGGGGAGCGGGACCCCCGGGAGGTCGTGGCATCCTACCGGCAGCCGGACCCCCGGGAGGTGGTGGAGATTTACAGCCGCCCCGTCCCCGCCGGGGTGCGGAAGCCTCCGGCCGCTTCCCGGACGCGGCGGCGCGGCATCCTCCGGGGACGGAGGGCGGGCCTTTATAAGTTTTTGATCTGCGCGGCGGTGCTGGTGGGCCTGGCGGCGGCGGGAAAGGCCGTGGACCTGATTTACCGGGACCAGCCGCGGCCTGGGGAGGAGATCTATGAGAGAAGCGCGGAGATCACCATCCCCAGCTGGCCTGTGGACCAGGGGGCGGGGCTTTCCGTGTCCCGGACCCAGGGAGATCCGCTGACGGCCCAGGAGGTATACCGCCGGCTGAACCCGGCGGTGGTGACGGTGCAGTGCCTCTCCGGAGAGGGGGTATCCGTGGGCACCGGCGTGATCTTTTCCGAGGACGGTTATATTCTGACGAACCATCATGTGGTCCGGGGCGGCAGCGAGTGCTATATTACCTTGGACAGCGGCTATTCCATGGACGTCTGCTTTGTGGCTGGGGACGAGGACAGCGATCTGGCGGTGCTGAAGGTCCCCCCGGGGGAGCTGATGACGGTGGGCGCGCTGCCCTTCGCCTCCTTTGGGGACTCGGAGCAGCTGGTGGTGGGGGACCCGGTCTACGCCATCGGCGCCCCCAGGCGGCTTCGGGGCACCCTGACCAACGGCATCATTTCCGCCATCGACCGGGACATTGAGGTGGAGGGGCGGACCATGACCCTTCTCCAGACCAACGCCGCCCTGAACTCCGGCAACTCCGGCGGCCCCCTCATCAGCGAGCGGGGCCAGGTGGTGGGCATNAACGTGGCCAAATACATGTCCGACTGGAACCGGGACAGCGTAGAGGGCCTGGGCTTTGCCATCCCCTCCGCCTATTTGGAGAGGATTGTCAACGACCTTTTAAAATGGGGCGAGGTCCTGCCNGAGCCNAGGCTGGGCATCTGGGTGCAGGCGGGGGAGCCGGGCCTTTTCGTCCAATCCGTGGACCCCGATACCGCCGCCGAGGCGGCGGGAGTCCGGGCGGGAGACTATATTGTTGCCGCCCAGGGCCAGGAGATGCACACGAACCAGGACCTGTTCCGGGTCCGGCGGACCCTCTATGTGGGGGATAAGCTGACGCTGACCCTCCTCCGGGACGGGGAGACCCTGGAGGTCACCCTGGAGCTGGACGAGGCGGTGGAGTAATGCAAAAGACGGAGGAGGGGATAGTCCCCTCCTCCGTTTATTCCTCAGACAGCTCCAGCACCACCGGGCAGTGGTCGCTGCCGTGGACCTCGCTCCAGATGTCGGCGTTTTGAATGCGGCTCCTCAGCCGCTCCGAGACGATGAAGTAATCGATTCTCCACCCTGTGTTGTTCTCCCGGGCCCGGCCCCGGTAGCTCCACCAGGAGTAGGCACCGGTCTTGTCCGGGTACAGCGCCCGGAAGGTGTCCACAAAGCCGGCGTCCAGAAGCTTTGTCATCTTCTCCCGCTCCTCGTCGGTGAAGCCGGGGTTCCGCCGGTTGGGGCCGGGGTTTTTCAGGTCGATTTCCTGGTGGGCCACGTTCAGATCCCCGCAGTAGACCACCGGCTTCACCGCGTCCAGCTCGCAGAGGTAGTCCCGCAGGTCGTCCTCCCAGGCCNTCCGGTAGTCCAGGCGGAGGAGCTGGTCCTTGGAGTTGGGGGTGTAGCAGCAGACCAGGTAGAAGTCCTGGAACTCCGCCGTGATGATCCGCCCCTCGTGGCGGTGCTCGTCGATGCCGAAGTCGTAGGTGACGTTCAAAGGCTCCCGCCGGGTAAAGACGGCGGTGCCGGAGTAGCCCGCCTTGTCCGCGCTGTTCCAGAAGCGGGTGTAGCCGGGGAGGTCAAACTCCGCCTGCTCCGGGCGCATTTTCGTCTCTTGGAGGCAGATGACGTCCGCGTCGGCGAAGGCGCAGAAGTCCAAAAAGCCCTTTTTCAGGCAGGCCCGGAGGCCGTTGACGTTCCAGGAAACCAATTTCATAAAAGCACCTCGTTTGTATCTTGGATGATGGATGGTTTTATTGTACCGCATCTCCGGGGAAAAAACAATTGCCCAGGGCATGGAAAAGGAGTAGAATAGAAGAAACGTTTCCGTTAATTTCGTATGGAGGTTTCAGTCATGGGTTTCCTGGATAAGTTTAAAAAGAAAAAGGAGCCGCCCGCCCGGCCTCATCGGGAGGGCACGGCCCCGGAGACGGAGNAATACACCCCCGGCGGCTCCGCCGTTTACCGCTATCNGACCCCGNAGGACCAGGGCTTCCGGCCCCCGGAGGATGTGTGCGTCTCCACAGAGGCCATCGAGAAGCACATGGAGGAGATTTTCCCGGGCTGGGAGGGCTTCGTCTGCCATGAGCTCCTCAGCGATTTGGTCCACATCGACGTTCACGTCCTCCACTCCCCCAAGGGGGACTGCACGCTCCTCTACACCACCGGCATGAGCGATCTGCCCATGAGCCTGCCGGAGGAGATCGCGGACCGGGAGGATTTGAAATACGCGGAGCTGTACATGCTCCTTCCTGGGGACTGGGACCTGGGCAAGGCGGGGAGCAATCCCAAGGACCTGCCCTATGAGCGGTTCTGGCCCATTCAGATGCTGAAGTTCCTGGCCCGCTTCCCTCATGAGTACAAGACCTGGCTGGGCTGGGGCCACACCATTCCCAACGGGCCGGATTATACGCCCATCTGCGACGGCCTGGGTTTTGGCGGCGCGGTGCTGGACAGCCTCTCCCTGGTGCCGGAGCTGACCACGGGGGACGGGAAGACCATCTGCTTCTACATGCTGATTCCAGCCTACAAAGAGNAGATCGAATACAAGCTGAAATACGGCATGGAGGGCCTGAGCCAGCGCTNTGCGGAGGGGAAGCTCCCCGTGGTGCTGGACGTGCACCGGCCCAATTTCTGTGAGGATTTCAAGGAGATACTGGACTGAACCATGGACTATGAAAAGCTCCTGAACATGGCGGCGGAGCTGGGCTATCAGCTGATGTACAGCGGCGCGGAGATCTACCGGGTGGAGGAGTCCGCCCGGCGGCTCCTCCGCGCCTACGGCCTGGAGAGCCCGGAGGTCTTCGCCATCCCCAACTGCCTCATCGTCAGCGTGGCCACCCCGGCGGGCCAGCCCGTCACCCGGATGCGCCGGGTTCCGCTTCACGGCACGGACATCGAGCTCCTGGAGCGGTGCAACGGCCTTTGCCGCCGCCNGTGCGCGGAGGTCCCGCCCCTGGNCGAGGCCCNGGCGTNGGTCAACGCCCTGCCGGACGCCATTCCCCGGTACTCCCCCCGGATGATGCTGCTGGGTTACGGCACGGCTCCCGCCTTTTTCGCCCCGCTGTTCGGCGGCGGGCTGGGGGACCTGGCCTGCGCGTTCCTCTGCGGCCTGGCGGTGGGCCTGTGCCTGCTGTACGGCGGGAAATTCATCGGGGCCAACAGCTTCTTTCGCACGGCGGTGTGCAGCGCCCTGGCGGCCTTCCTGTCCCTGGCGCTGGTGGAGGCGGGGCTGGGGGAGAGCGTGGACGTGGTGACCATTTCCACGCTGATGGTTTTGGTCCCCGGCGTGGCCCTGACCAACGCCATGCGGGAGATCATGGCCGGGGACACCTTCTCCGCCCTGAGCCGCACGGCGGACGCCATCCTGGTGGCCTCTGCCATCGCCCTGGGGGCGGCGGCGGGACAGGCCCTGGGCGGGCTTTTCTAAGGAGGACGGCATGGAAACGGTTTTTTGGGAGTATGCCCTGCCCTGTGTCTGCGCCTTTTGGGCCTGCGTGGGCTTCACGCTGATGTTCAACATCCACGGGCTGGGAA
>NZ_CAJMXG010000159.1:4984-6889 GCF_905219725.1 Oscillibacter sp. CU971 | reverse complement strand
TAGGTGGGCTGCTTCATAAAGGGCTCGTAGGGGCTGTCAGTGAAATTCACTCGTCCCCTCCCTCGTCCTCGTCGTCCACGTCCCAGGGGGGCGTGTCGTCGTAGTCCTCCGGCTCGTCATACTCGGAAAAATCCTCCTCCGGCTCCGCTGCTTTCTGCTGCTTGGGGCGGTAGATTTTGAAGTACCACCCGGCCCCGCCGCCGATAGCCAGCACCGCCAGGGCCACCAGGAGCATCCCGGCCCCGCCNGTCTTTTGGGGCTCCGGCTCCGGTTCGGGGGCCGGTTCGGNCTCCGGGTCCGGCTCCACCACGGGGGNCGGGGCCTCCGGCTCCTGCCCAGGCTCCGCCAGGGCCATCAGGTCAGAGACGGTGACAGCGTTGAGAAAATACACATTCTCCGCCCCACGCTGCCGGTCAATCACAAGATAAAAAACCGCCTCGTCCGCCGTGGTGATGGTGAAAAACTCCTTGCCGTCCTGGTCCGTGGCGTTGTCCAACACCGTCCCCGTCCCCTCCGGGGTGAACGGCTTGGGCTCCTGGGGCTGCTCCACGGGCAGGAGGTCCACAGGCTCCAGCCCCACCCAGGGGACATACTCGCCGCCCTCGTCGCCTCCGNCCGCGTAGGCGGGGACGGTGAGTACCCCCACCATCAGGACGGCGCAGAGCGTCGCCGCCAGCATACNGGATTTTTTCATTATGTCTCCTCCTTTCTCTCGCCGGGCTTCTGGACACCGTGTCCAGAGCCGTCCCGGAGCTGCCGCAGGAGGGCGGGCAGCTCGTCCAGGGACANGCTCATGCCCCGCACGATGTCCACGATCTCCTCATTCTCGGCCTCCCGGTGCTTCTGCTCCAGCTCTTTCAGCCGGNCCTGCTGCTCGTTGATCTTGGCCTTGACTTTCTCCATCTCGGCCCAAATTTTCGCGCTCTTGCTGACTGCCATTAAAAACCTCCTTGTTCATGGTAAACGCCCCCAGGCGTAAAAATGGGATTGCCAGTAGCTTGTATTCAGACTTGTAAATTGCACCGGGTCCCCACAGTGCAGCATCATTCCGTCTCCCACATAGAGCCCACAGTGGGTCACGCCGTCCGGGTTGGGCGCGTCGTAGGTGTAGCGGAAAAATACAAGGTCGCCGGGCCGTGGNGAGCTGACGGGGGNGCAGTAGTTATAGAGCCCCTGGGCCCCCAGGCGGCCCACGTCCCAGCCGCATTGGTTCAGCACATAGGACAGGAAGCCGGAACAGTCAAAGGACGTGGCCGGGGAGCTGCCGCCCCAGACGTAGGGGTAGCCCAGGTACTTCTCCGCCTCGGTGAGTAGGGCGGCAAAGTCGGGATCGGAAAGATACTGCTCCGGCACGTCGTAGGGCTGGGGTGGGTTGGTGATGTACTTGTCCACATAGCCGGAATTGGGGAACAGGTCGGGCCGGTTGCCCAGGGCGGCCATGTAGAGGGCGTACCGGGAAATCTGCTCCCCGCTCATGATGTAAATGGGCAGGTGGGACAGATCCTCGTTTTTCAGCGTTACCGTACAAATGTAATAGTCGTAGTACACGCGGTAGCTGCTGGTATGGGTGTTGCCCTCGCTGTCCGTCCAGGTGTCCGTCTCGATATAATAGCGCCGCTCCGTCACCACCTCCTCGGTCAAAATGTACTGCCGGTCGAAAATGGCCTGGAGCGTCCCCCGCACCTCCTCCAGCGTCCACTCCCCCTCGTGGAGCGCGGAGAGCATGGAGATCAGCACATAGGGGTCATGCTCGATGGCGTCCAGGTCGAAGTGGTATTCGTCATAGTCGTGGGTGCTGGTGTAGGTGTCCAGGTAGTGTTGCAGCTCCGCCTCCAACGCGCAGTAGGCGGCCTCGGCCCCCAGCATATCCCCGTCCTGGGCGGGGTAGGTGCTGGCCCCGATCCC
>NZ_CAJMXG010000159.1:0-4083 GCF_905219725.1 Oscillibacter sp. CU971 | reverse complement strand
AGCTCGGTGTCCTGGGGGAAGTGGTCCACAAAGGGGATGGTGGTGTCCCCATAAAAAAGCAGCCCCTCGCCGGAGCCGGAGTGGGTGACGTAGGAAAGCTGGTGNGGGGAAATCCCCAGGTGGCTTGCCNGCACCTTTTNATCCCCGGCGGCCTGGGACAGCATATAGAGGAAATCGCAGTTGCCGAAAATGGACTCTATTTCGCTGCTCTCCAGCNGGCTTTTCACATTCTGGGTGATCCCGCTGGGGATGGCCCCCCATTTGCGGAAGCGCCGGAAAATCTCCACACTGTACGCNGCCGTTTGGGGCTCCGCCAGCAGAACGTGAAACTCGTCCTGATATACCCAGGTCGCCCGCCGCCGGTCCCGGTTCTCCGTCACCCGGCCCCAGATTTGGTCCNTGAGGATCAGCAGCCCTATCTTTTTCAGCATCTTCCCCAGGGCCTTGATGTCGAAGCACAGGAGGCGGGAACTGACCTGGACGTTGGTTCGGTGGTTAAAGAGGTTGAGNGGCCCGGTGCAGTACAGCTCCAGGGCGGNGGCCACCCGCCGGGCCNCCGGCTCGGACTGTTTCAGCAGCTCGTCGTAGAGGTCCTGGAGAATGGGCATACGCTCCGGGGCCGGGTCCGCCAGATAGGGCCGGTAGATGGTCCGCACGCAGCGGTCGATCACCGTCTTTTCCACAGGGGCCAGCCCGCTCCGCCCGCCCACGATCAGTTCGCACAGGGAGAGGATGAAATCGCTTTTGAGGGACAGGGGGTCCTCGTCGTCGGCATAGTTGGGATTGATGTCCATGGGGTTGATGAACGTGCCCGCCGTGGCCGACGGGGACAGCCGCACCACCTNGNCCCCCAGCCGATTTACCAGGGGGTAATATTCCCCCTCCGGGTCCGCTATGATGATGTCGTCGTCCGGGAGGGAGAGGAACACGTTGACGATCTCCCGCTTGGCGGCAAAGCTCTTGCCGCTGCCGGGCGTGCCCAGGAACAGGCCGTTGGGGTTTTTCAGACGCTTGCGGTCCGCCATAATGACGTTATTGGAAAGGGCGTTCATGCCGTAGTAGAGGGCCGCCCCGTCCATCCGCAGCTCCTTTGTCATAAAGGGAATGAAAATCGCCGTGGAGCTGGTGGTCATGCCCCGCTGTATCTCAATGGCGTTCTCCCCCAGCACCAGGGAGGACGTGAAGCCCTGCTCTTGCTGCCAGTCCAGCCGCTTCAAGGCGCAGTTGTATTTCTGGGCAATGCCGGAAATGGTGAACACGTCGTTCTCCAGCTTTTGCCGGGTGGGGGCGATATTCACCACAGTGAACGTCAGGAGGAACATTCTTTCATTCCTGGACTGGAGGTCGGCCAGGAGCGCCGCCGCGTCCTTGGAGTAGGTAATGAGGTCCGGGGGCAGAATTTCCATATCGTACCCCGCCCTGACCGCCTTTTTCTGCTCCTCCACCTTCATCTTGTCAATGTCGGAGATTTTGCCCTTGGTCATTTTGATGGCCTTGAGCTGGTCCACGGTCTGCACATGGAGGGTCACGGTCATTTCCGCGTCCAGCNCCAGCNGCTCCAGCAGCAGCTTGTCCGACAGCTCGGAGGCCATNATCTGCAAGTAGGAGGCCGCGCCCCAGGACTGGCCCAGCCGGAATGTCCGGGCGGCGGTGAAGTCGAAGCTGTCCGGGGCGATAAAGTCNTTCGTCCCCATGCCGGTTTTCACGATGTCCGGCCAGGAGAAGCGGAACGGCTCCCGGCCTCCGGGGTGCATCTGGCCGTGGAGCACCTCCAGCCGCTCCCGCCCGTTGAGCACGCGGGAGTGTGCCCCCAGCTTTTTGAAGTTGCCCATAATGTCGCTGGACACGCGCTCCAGCCGGGGGCGGGNCGTCTCCAGGCCGTCGGCGGGGACGCCGAACGTGATATACTTGGAGCGGACAATGCCGTTGTTGCTCCGGGCGATCTGCCGNTTCAGCATATCCACATATTCCCCCCGGATACTGTCAAAGTCGTCGTGGGCCATGGGGATATTGACCTTGTACCGGTTGCCGCCCCTGGAGCGGTGGTTGATGAACGAGAGCTGGAACGGGAGGGCGCTGTCAAAGTAATTGAGGAAGCCGCACCAGCCGTCGAAGATGGCGGACTGGTCCTCGCTGGAGGCCACGGAGTAGTTGATGTCCTCGTAGGCGATGGTTTTTGTGTAGAAGCCCTCCCGCACCCGGCAAATGCCGTCTTTCAGCATTTCCACATAGGGGATGGTCTGCTGTGCGGAGAGGGAACGCTTACCGTCCCTTCCGGGTCCGGCGCTTTTGGCTCTTGGGTTCAGAAACGGACACCTCCNTTCCGGCGAACGGCGCGTAGATATTTTGCGTTCGGTAGGGCCTGGGGCCGGGCCGGAGGAAGCGGGCGCGGATGATGTTCCGCACCACTTTCTCAAAGGGCAGGCCGTCCTTTTCGTACATCGCCATGAGGAACGCCGGGAGCATGATCCCCAGCATGAGGAACATAGCCCCGGTGCTCCCCACAAGCCCACGGGCCAGCAGATAGGCGGGGACCCCCACCAGCCCGCCGCCTCCGAAACAAATGAGCTGCCGCTTGGTGAGGTTGAACGCCAGCTTGGTCTTGACCCTGGACAGGTCATTGGGNACATTCACATAGGGCAAAAATCAACCCTCCTTTCTTGTGGTGGCCTCTGGACACCGTGTCCAGAGGCCAGGGGTACATTCCACCTCGTTCCCCCACACATCCCAGCCGGGGGTGGATTGCCGGGCGAACAGCTCCACGCGGGGCACGTCGCCCAGCAGGGCCANAATTTTCTCCCGCGCCTCCTCCGGCTTTTTGCTATGGGCTTCAATGGGGGAAATGATGAATTGATGGACATTGGCGGCCTGCCGCCGGGGACGGCCCCGCGTTGCCAGCAGGCACACCTCCGCGTTGGCCCTGGTCCAGAAGCCCAGGCCGTAAAACCAGCTATCCGCCTTGCGGTTCTTTTTCAGCCAGACGAACGCCACAGACTTATACTGAAAACCCCACGCCTTGATCAGCCGCAGGGCTTCCGGGAGCTGGGGGAACGTGGCCCACAGGAACAGGGCGCAGTCCGGGGCGGCCAGCTCCGCCACGGGGAGGGCGCACAGCTCGTCCATGCTCATGGTGGGGTAGTGCTTCTCCGCCGATCCTGGCAAATTCTTTTGGGAATAGCGCCAGGGCGGGTCGGCGTAGATCACGGCGTATTTTCCGATAAAATCCCTCCTCTCCGCTTATAGTCACGGTGTCCAGAGGTCCGGGAGCTAATGCGCCCCCAGAACGCTCCGGGCGATACTCCCCGTTTTGAACAGGCAGTAGCACAGCAATACCGTGTAGCCGATGGTCCCCCATATCGCCCCTATGGGGTCGCCGCCTCCGGCGATACTCTNNATGAGTACCGCGTAGATCCCCACGCATACCAAAATCAGCATCCCCTGGAAGCCCACGGCGAACAGGGAGCGGAGATAGTTCTGCCCGGCCCCGCCCAGCTCCCGGTTCGCCAGGGTTGCCACGGGGAGGGGCGCAAGGCTGGTGAGCATATAAATTTCTATCATCCGCCCGTAGACGATCACGAAAATCACGATATTCAGCGCGGTCATGGTGAGCTGCACCACAAAGGACTGGAGCCACAGCCCCAGCAGCGGGCCCAGGTCCATCNCCNNCAGCGCCGNCTNCAGGTCCGCCAGCATATCCGGGGAAACGTCCGTGGAGCCCTGGATCAGCCCCGCCGACTGCGCCACCACCCGCTGTGCCACGTCGAACACCGCCATAACGATATTGAACGTGTTGGACAGAATGAGGATGGCGCAGGCCGTTTTGAATATCCACTTGAAGAAAATCCAATAGTCCAGGTCGTGAAGATTATTCCGCTCCACCAGCAGTTGAATGAGTTCGTAGGTGGCAACAAAGGTCAGGACCAGTCCGGCGATTGGCAGTATCACCGTTTCGGAAAGCCGCCGGATCAGGGAGAAAACCCCGGCGTTCCATTGCGCCGGGGCTGTCCCCACTTGTACCGCGATCTCCCCGACACGGGCGTTTACTGTATCAAAGAGCCCCGACAGGTTGTCCATGATCCCGCC
>NZ_CAJMXG010000158.1:0-7014 GCF_905219725.1 Oscillibacter sp. CU971 | reverse complement strand
AAATACCTCCTAAAAAAATTACACCTAAAAGCAATGAAATGCCTTTAGGTGTTACCATTTTAAGGTGTATTGAAAAATGTCGACAAAGCATTTGACGGATAGGCAAAAAGTGCATAGTATCAGAATAATACTGACATATCCAATACACCTTCTTTAATCCAGACTATACTGTCGGTTTTGGACTTTCACCAAATCAGCATTTACATGCTCGCGGACTTTACCGCCGATCGGGAATTTCACCCTGCCTTGAAGACATTCATTCTATTCAGTTGTCGCTCATCATTATAGGTTTATTTGCCGCTCATGTCAAGAGAACATTTGTCAAGGGGGATTTCACCAAAACAATTGGCAAATTGTACTTTTATTCTGGAGACCCATTTGATTATAGGAATTGACCTCAAAAGTCATTATACCATCCAAGTATCCAGCGTTTAGTTCGGTTACACGTCCACTTGCCCAATGTTCCGTACTCCGGCGATCATACCAGTGTAGCCACGCACATTCTGTCTCATAGATTACACCAAAGTAAAATTGACAGTTTTTATCCATCTGCTTGGCATAGTGTTTAATCTTTCGCAAATCAGCCTTTATAACATCCAAAGTGCCTTGCGCTGTCCCGCCCACAAATTTCAGTTCAATAATGGAAACAATATCCAACACTCTTTGGGAAAGAGACCCATCTGCAGAAAGATCCATTTGTACGATCGCCAAGTCCGCTCTATACTTCAATTCTGGTATGTAAAATTCCGGATAGATAAAAAGATTATTCGCCTTTAGAACATCTTCTAAATAGGTACGTAGATGATGGTACAAACTGGATTGCAGACTCGCTTCGCGGAGAAGATTCCCGCTACCATAGTCCTCGCAAATCTCTTTCAACCAAATCATTTTGATTACATGGTCGATTGTACGCCGTACACTTTTTGCAATCATTGTTACCCACCCTTTTATCATGACGGCCAAAGTATATCACAAAGCTGAACGACATTCAATTCTTGTTTTTATAGGCGCTGCTAATAGTAGCAACCTGCAAATACATGTCAAGCTCCAAAACGAAAAAAACTTGAAGAAATTTAGCAGCCGCAAAAGGGCAGTGAAATTCAAGTTTCGCTGACAGAAGCAGAACCTTTTCTGTTTTGTCTTTTTGATGTGGCCTGAACCGGGGCCTGAACCGGGGCCTGAACCGGCCCCAAGGTGGTGGACGGCTGTCCGTCCCCGTGATATAATAAATGTCAAATTTTATCTTGGGAGGCACACTATGACATCCTTTATATTGAGGCCCTGGCAGCGGGCAGACATAGAGGCCGTCGCGGAGGCGGCGGATAACCCGAACATTGCGGCGAATCTGCGGAACATCTTCCCCTCCCCCTACACCCTGGCGGACGCGAAGTGGTTTGTGGAAGACTGCATCGCTCAGGGCGAAGCCCGGCAGCTCATGCGGGCCATCGCCGTCAACGGCCGGGCCGCCGGCAGTATCAGCGTCGCCAGAAAGGACGACGTATACGAAAAATCCGCTGAGCTGGGTTACTGGCTGGCAGAGAATTATTGGGGCCGGGGCATCATGGCGGAGGCGGTGCGGCAGATTTGCCGGGAAGCCTTTGACCGCTTTGACATCCTCCGCATTTTCGCGGAGCCCTTTGCGGAAAACCTGGGCTCCCGCCGGGTGCTGGAAAAGGCGGGCTTCGTCTGCGAGGGCACAATGCGCATGGGCGTCTATAAAAACGGGCGGGTACAATCCTACTGCATGTACGCCCTCCTGCGGGAGGAACTGAAATAGCGCCTCCTCCCTCACCTCCCGGGCGGCGGCGCATACACTGGATTGAAAGGACCTTGTTCTTTCGCCAGCTACTTATTAGGAGGTATTGCAATGCCCGAGAAAGTCATGCCCGGTCCCGTGGAGGACCTCAGCGGCATCCGAGAGGCAGTTTGCATTCATACACGGAAAGTGTACGATTCTTGCCGTGACAAGGACTGCATCGAGGACCTGCGCTTCTATCCCAAGCTTCAATATGTGGATGTCATTAACCGCGCCCTGTCCGTCAAGGGCGGCAGCGCCAAGCTGCTCTATGTCTACGTGGACGTGGAGCCCGTCAGCTTCAACCGGGGCTTCTACACCGTCGACATGCGTTTCTTCTACTCCGTCACCCTGCAAGCGTATCTGAGCTGCCCCGCCCCTGTTACGGTAGAGGGCCTTTGTGTCTTCGACAAACGGGCCATCCTCTTCGGCAGCGAGGGGAACGCCAAAATTTTCTCCTCCGAGCTCCGCACCGGCGAGCCGGACCTCCAGCTCACCAGCCGTTCCAATCTTCCCATCGCCGTAGTCGAGGCCGTGGACCCCATCGTCCTGGATGCCCGGATCATGGACTGCTGCGGCAAGCGGGACTGCGACTGCGAGCTGTGCGAGGTGCCTTCCTTCGTCAACAGCTGCTTCGACGGGGAGCTCTCCAGCGGCGACGACAGCCGCCGCATCTACGTCACTCTGGGCCAGTTCTCCATCGTCCGGCTGGAGCGGGNCTCCCAGCTCCTGGTCCCCGTATACGACTATTGTATGCCCGATAAGGAGTGCTCCTGCGGCAGCGGTACCGAAGACCCCTGCGGCATCTTCCGGAACATCTCCTTCCCGGTGGGCGAGTTCTTCCCGCCCAACACGGTGCGGATGCCTGAGAACTACGAGGAATGCTGCTGCGCCTGCCGCAAATAAAACCAAGGACCGCCCCGGAAACGGGGCGGTCCCTTCGCTTNTTCGTATTCCACCGTGCTGGTCTTAGGGCTGATGATGCAGACATAGCTGCTCCCCTGGCCCAGGGCCAGAGCGCGGCCATCCTCCAGCGTGTAGGCAAACGCGCTGTTCCGGTCTTTCCGGCTCCACTGAATGGGGACCGCCTTGCCGCCGCAGAAGAAAAGCCCCTCTCCCTCGCCGGTGGTCTGGACCCGGAGACGGCCCACTTCATCCAGGACGGCGGTGGAGGTCTTCAGCACCAGCACATTGACAGCGCCGACCTGCTCCCCGGTGCTGCCGTCCACATGTTCCTTGCCGTACTGACCCACCAGATACTTCCCTGTGGCCGCGTCGTAGTCAAATGTCCCGGTCTTATAGCTGGAGAAGCGGACCTTGATATGCTCCGCCGCTTCCCCCGCCGCCGGGGTTCCGTCCTCCGTGAACGCCTGGATAGAATTCCAGCCATCCACATGCTCCGTGGAGATCTTGCCCTTTTCCAGGTACTCTAAAATTTTCTCCCCGGAGGTAATCAGGCTGTGTTCATAGCCGTTATTCTTCCTTCGGTCCGGGTCCCGCCAGAAAATCTTTGCGTCCNCTCCNCCCCGGACGNCGTCCATATGGTCCACCTTCCAGCTCCGCAGATTGGAATAAGCCTCCTGGCTGCCGCCGGCGTGGACATACACCGCGTCATGTCCCAGGGCCAGCTCCACAAAGTAAGGCNGGGCNGAGCGAACGCTTCCCAGAATGTCCACACCCTCTACCGTTTGGTAAAGGCACAGCATCCGGGTGATGCCCCCCTCCACCGGGACCTCGTAGATAATATCCGCCTGGGAGATGCCCAGCTGGGGCTGCGCCGCCTTCAGGTTGTTCAGCATGATGGCAATGGGCCGCAGGTTCTCATACTCCGGCTCCATAGGCAGGCCCGTCAGCGGATTCATCCCCGCCGGAACAGCGGGTTCCGGCTCCGGCTCCGGTTCAGGCGGTGGGAGCGGGTCCGTTTTCTCTGCGGGCTCAGGCTCCGGGACCGGGTCTGTCTTCCCCCCGCAGCCCCCCAGGGTCAAGAGCATCCACGCCGCTAATAAGATCGCCAGCGTTTTTCTTTTCATCTTGCCGCCGCCTTTCCAGTTTAGAACTGTCCCTATGATACCAATGTCGGCAAGAGCCGTCAAGGTGCTTTCCGGTAAATTTCGACAAATTTCCACCTCCGCCCGTTCAGGCAGACTTGTCTTTTTCCCTCCGGCGGGGTATAATAAAAAAACACCACGCTTCTTGCGAGAAAACCGGAGAGGAGGCCACCGCTATGCCGGGCTTTATCCAGGACAAACTGGAAATCAAATTTTTGATTCTCTACATCGCCGCCAGAATTGAGGAACCGGCGCCCTTTGACGCCATCTTGGACCTGACCCTCTGCGACGACGCCATTGACTACTTCGACTTTTCCGATTGCCTGGCCGACCTGGTCCGCACCGGGCACCTGACCCTCTCCGCCTCCGGCCTCTACGCTCTTACGGACAAGGGACGTAGGAACGGCGCCGCCTGTGAGTCCAGCCTCCCCTACTCTATCCGCCAGCGCTGTGACAAAAACCTGGAGGAGTGGAACCGTAAGCTCCTCCGCCGGCGGCAGGTAAAGGCCTCCGTCGAGCAGAGGCCAAACGGGACCTATACGGTGCGCCTCCAGCTCACCGACGACAAGGGCGGCGTGATAGATCTCAAATTGATGATGGTGGACCAGGCTCAGGCCAAGGCGGTGGCCAAACGGTTCCAGGAAGCGCCGCAAAAGCTCTATGGCCGGATCATCCAAGCCTTGACGGCGGAAAACGAATAGAAAACGCGGGTACGGAAGATTCCGTACCCGCGTTTTTTATTTGACGGCTACATTTTCCGCTCCCAGCGTTTCCTTGGCCTCTTCAATCAGGGCCCTGTGGAGCATTGCCCGCGTACCGTACACCTTCCGGGTGTCCGCCATAACCATTTTCACCTGGGCGTCTCCCGGGAACATGGTGAACACCAGCTTCAGGTGCCGGACCGCCGGGTGGTCCAGGGAGGGGAATTTCAAATACAGGGTTTCCCCCTTCACCAGCTTGTCCTCTTTCGCGGCGGGAAGCCGGGCCGCGAGCCCCCCTTCCGCCGTCTCCAGCGGATATGCGGAATCGCACATGAGCTGGGGGGCCTTTTCGTCCCGGACGGACAGCTTCCCCTTCACCACCACGGCCTGGTTCTCCCGGAGGTAGGGCCCGCAGACGTCCAGCGTCCGGCTGAAGCACAGCATCTCAATGGACCCGGTCTCGTCCTCCACCACCACGTAAGCCATGAGGCTGTTGTTTTTTGTGGTCTTGGTCTTGCTGGAGGTCACTACCCCCGCCAGGGTCAGATACTGCCCGTCGGCAAAGCGGGTGGGGCCGTTCTCCTGGTTGAAGTCCTCCAGCACCTTTCCAATCTGGGGGACCCGCAGCCGCCGCACAATATCCCGGTAAGCGTCCATCGGATGCCCGGANAGATAGAGGCCGGTGGTTTCCTTCTCCATGGTCATCCGCTCCTGGGCCGTGAACTCCGGGATATCCGGCAGATGAACGTCCTCCGCCGCCTGGCCACGGCTTTGGGACATGCCGAAAAAGTCCAGCTGTCCCTCCAGGTTCTGTCTCTGGCGGGCCGCCGCGGCGTCCAGCACCTTCTCATAGATCTGGATGAGCTGGGAGCGCCGGGCCCCGGTGGAGTCGAAGGCCCCGGCCCGGATCAGATTTTCCAGCGCCCGCTTGTTCATGTCGCTGCCCGCCATGCGGCGGCAGAAGTCCGGCAGGGACCGGAAAAGGCCGGACGCCTCCCGCTCCTTCATGACGGCCTGGATAAAGCCCCGGCCGATGTTTTTAATGGCCACCAGCCCGAAGCGGATGCCTCCCTCCTCCACGGTGAAGCGGTCCAGGGAGCGGTTGATGTCCGGGGGCAGCAGGGCGATGCCGCAGTCCCGGCACTCGTTGATATAGCCCGCCACCTTATCCGAGTTGTCCAGCACGGAGGTCAGCAGGGCCGCCATGTACTCCCGAGTGTAGTGGCACTTGAAGTAGGCCGTCTGATAGGCTACCACGGCGTAGGAAACGGCGTGGGCCTTGTTGAAAGCGTACTCGGCGAAGTCGTAGATTTTGTCGTAAATCAGCTGAGCGGTGCCCTCCGGAATTCCCCGGGCGGCGCAGCCCTGGATGTTTCGTTTTTCGTCGCCGTGCAAAAACGCCTCCCGCTCTTTTTCCAGGTCCTTGACCTTCTTCTTGCTCATGGCCCGGCGGACCATGTCCGCCTGTCCCAGGGAGTAGCCCGCAAGCTCCTGAAAGATTTTAATGACCTGTTCCTGATAAACAATGCAGCCATAGGTATTGGAAAGAATGGGCTCCAACAGCGGATGGTCGTACTTCACCTTTTCCGGGTTATGGGCGCACTCCAGAAATTGGGGGATGGAATCCATGGGCCCGGGCCGGTAGAGGGCGATGATGGCGGTAATGTCCTCGATGTTCCGTGGCCTCAACCCCACGCAGACCCCGGTCATGCCGGTGGACTCCATCTGGAACACGCCGGAGGTCTTCCCCGCCGCCAGCATCTCATAGGTTTCGGGATCGTCCTCCGGGATATCCGCCAGGCGGAAGTCCGGCTGCTGCTCCTTGAGGANCTGNACCGCGTCCTCCAGCACCGTCAGGTTCCGCAGGGCCAGAAAGTCCATCTTTAAAAGCCCCAGCTCCTCCAAGGTCACCATGCCGTACTGGCAGACCACAATGTCGTCGTTTTTCGCCAAGGGCACATACTCATACACGGGCCGCTTGGTAATCACCACCCCGGCGGCGTGGGTAGAGGCGTTCCGGGGCATGCCTTCCAGCATCTGGGCGGTGTCAATGAGCCGCTTTACCGTCTCGTCACGGTTATAGAGGTCGCTGAGGGACTTCGTCAGCCGCAGGGCGTCCGCCAGGGTAATGTGGGCCCCGGGGGAGTTGGGAATCTGCTTTGCAATCTGGTCCACCTCGGCGTAGGGCAGGTTCATTACCCGGCCCACATCCCGCACCACGCCCCGGGCGGCCATGGTGCCGAAGGTGACGATCTGGGCCACATGGTCCCCGCCGTACTTCCGGCGGACATACTCGATGACCTCCCCCCGCCGGGTGTCGCCGAAGTCCATGTCGATATCCGGCATGCTCACCCGCTCCGGGTTCAAAAAGCGCTCGAAGTAGAGCCCGTATTTCACCGGGTCGATGTCCGTGATATAGAGGCAGTAGCTGACCATAGAGCCCGCCGCGCTGCCCCGGCCCGGCCCCCCG